>CAZYCY010000027.1:1358-12505 GCA_964646145.1 uncultured Thiotrichaceae bacterium | reverse complement strand
AAACAAAAATTCGGCGTTAAGTTCCGCATCTTATTTAATCCTGAGTCCTTAGTGCTTAGTGCTTAAAAATCAGCGTCCCAGTCAACTTCAATAAGTTTCCGTTCCAGATCAACCGCAATAATTGCGTTATTCATTGTCCACGGAATCAGCCGTTCTTTAGCTTCAGCACTTTCCATGCCTGAAACCGCTAGTTCTGCGGCTTCTTTTGGCTCTGCTTGAGTCTCTATTTCAGAAACGACCACCAGTACATCATTAGCACCCGTTTCCAGCAAATTTTTTACTATGCCAAGCTCAATATTTTGCTGGTTAATGACTCGCAAGCCTATAAGCTCTCGCCAGTAATATTCATTTTTATCTTTTAGCGATTCAAGCTGCTCAGGCTGTATCGCTATTTCAGTTCCAATGTATGCCATCGCAGTTTCACGACTATTACAATGTTCCAGCTTTGCAACCACGGTTTTGGCATGGCGTTTACCTGCTTTCAGTCTGACACGAGTCCATGGTTGCTGATTTTTACAATCAAGCCGTCGGTTCTGTACTCTTATGTACCAGGAACCGTAATCAACAATGGCTTCCATTGGATCTGTGTATGAAAAAACCTTAATCCAACCCTTTATGCCATAAACACCGGTTATTCGACCAAGGATGATTTTCTCTGAATTTACCAGACCTGCTTCAGCCATCCTGCTTTCTTTCATCTTGTTTTGCCAAACAGATAGCCAGTCTCATTAGCCAAATAAGATCGCTATTAAGCCGCAGTTTCTGATTCTACCGCTTCTGACTTTGCTACTTCTGGCTTTTCTACTTCTAATATTATATGGGCTTTCGCCTGTTTAATCAGTGTAGAAACACGATCAGATGTTTGCGCTCCCAGAGATTTCCAATGTGCGACACGATTAATGTCAAGCACCAGGCGTTGCTCACCACCGGTAGCACCCGGATTAAAATATCCTAAACGCTCTATATAACGACCATCACGAGATCGTCGTGAGTCTTTAACATCAATATGATAAAAAGGCTTTTTCTTGGCACCGCCTCTTGATAAACGTATTGTTACCATTAGTTACTCTCAAAATTCTTAAACAGAAATGACCCAGGAAAAATTGATCATGGGTCACAGGAAACCGCGCATTTTACGTGATTATCTTACTAGATGGAAGTCTGTTTTCACTGGTTTTGGTTTTAATTTCAACTATCCCATCCGTTCTCCGTTCTCCATTCACTATTCATTGCTTTTCAGTACATCATCTCTATATGCTCTGAACCAAACACCCTGTCCAGTCGGGTTAATAAATCATCAGAAGGTACGACATTCCATTCTTCACCAAGAACAAATTGTGATATATCGGTGCCATTATTGTATTCGATATTTATCGGGCAATTTCCTTCACCATAAGTGTGCAATATGTCAGTCAGTTGCCGGGTAACGTTAGCGTCTGACCAACTGCCATTAGCTTTGCATTTATCAAGTTTTATCTGTAGACCACGAGCAAACTTTTCTCTTGCCTGCGCCATAGTGTAAATGATATTTGCATTGACGGAATAGGCGGCATTAAAGTCATCATAACTAACACTGCCGACCACCACACAGACTTTGTCTTTGAGCAACGCACTGCTGTAGCGCTGATAAACTTCTTCATATAAAACCACTTCGATACGCGCGGTTCTATCGTCAAGCACGCCAGTCACAATTTTACTGCCGGTTTTTGTTTTACGCACGCGTAGCCCAATCAATAAGCCAGCAAGGCAGTATTGTGTTTTATTTTTCTTCCGGTATCCGTATCCACCTCCCTGCCCTCCACCTTTACCACCGCGTTCATTCTCCGGCACCAAATCCGGCACTTTGGAAAAACGACATTCGGTGAAATGCCTTAATTCATTTTCATATCGTGAAATGGGATGACCGGTTAAATATAACCCAAGAGTTTCTTTTTCGTTAGCAAGTCGAGTTTCATCACTCCAGTCGTCAACCTCTACAATATGTACATTGGCATGTGCATCGGGTTCTTCAGCCGAAGCGAACATATCATGCTGACCAACGCTGGCATTTTTCTGATTTTGTTCGGCAAGCTGCACAGCATTACTCAGGCTTGCACACAACTGGGCGCGATTCGGTGCCAATGAATCCATGGCACCGGATTTTATCAGGGCTTCCATTACGCGGCGGTTAACTTTACGGGTATCACTGCGCCGACAAAAATCATAGAGACTGATAAAAACACCGTGATTCTCGCGTTCACTTATGATGCCATCGAGCGCCGCTTCGCCAACGCCTTTTAACGCACCCAGACCATAAAGCACGGATTTTTCATCCAGCACGCTAAATTGATAACTGGACTGGTTGATATTGGGCGGCAAGACTTTGACCCCTTGTTGATGGCAATCTTCAATCAATGCCACCACCTTATCAGTGTTGTCCATATCGGCAGACAACACAGCCGCCATAAATTCGGCCGGATAATGCGCTTTTAACCATGCGGTTTGGTAGGACAGCAAAGCATATGCCGCAGAGTGCGATTTATTAAAGCCGTAACCGGCAAATTTTTCCATCAAGTCAAAGATGCGCGTTGCCAGTTTTGCATCAACATCACGAGCAACCGCACCCTGCATAAATAACTCACGCTGCTCTGCCATGACTTCGGCTTTTTTCTTGCCCATGGCGCGACGTAACATGTCGGCACCACCAAGGGTATAATTCGCCAGCACCTGGGCGATTTGCATGACCTGTTCCTGGTACAAAATGACACCGTAGGTCGGTGTTAACACCACCTCAAGATCCGGGTGGAAATAATCCACTTCTGCGCGACCATGCTTGCGATTAATAAAGTCATCAACCATGCCGGAGCCTAACGGACCAGGTCGAAACAATGCCACCAGCGCCACAATATCTTCAAAACTATCTGGGTGTAAGCGGGTAATTAAATCTTTCATGCCACGTGATTCAAGCTGGAACACTGCTGTGGTATTCGCTGCCTGCAATAAAACAAAGGTGGCTTTATCGTCCAATGGTAACTGTTCGATGGTCAATAATTCTTCGCCGGTTTGACTGCGGCGGCGATTCACATGCTTTACCGCCCAGTCGATGATGGTTAAGGTGCGCAGCCCAAGAAAGTCAAACTTAACCAGTCCAACGGCTTCGACATCATCTTTATCAAACTGGGTAACGATGCTGTGCCCGCCTTCTTCACAGTAAAGTGGGCAAAAATCGGTCAATACGGTGGGCGAAATAACTACACCACCGGCATGTTTGCCAGCATTTCTTGCCAGCCCTTCCAGTGACAGCGCCATATCAAGCATTGCCGTCACTTCTTCTTCATTTTCATAAGCCGCTTTAAGATCTTCTGATTCTGCCAACGCTTTGCTCAGGGTCATACCTATTTCAAACGGTATCATTTTAGCAAGACGATCAACAAAACCGTAAGGCTGCCCCATAACGCGACCGACATCACGCACCACCGCTTTTGCCGCCATGGTGCCGTAGGTAATAATCTGAGAAACGCTGTCGCGGCCATATTTTTGCGCCACGTAATCAATCACCCTGTCACGCCCTTCCATGCAGAAGTCGATGTCAAAATCCGGCAGTGAAACACGCTCCGGGTTAAGGAATCGCTCAAACAGCAAATCAAACTCCAGCGGGTCGAGATCGGTAATCTTTAAGGCATAAGCCACCAGCGAGCCCGCTCCCGAACCACGACCCGGACCAACAGGAATATCATTATCTTTTGACCACTGGATGAAATCTGCAACGATTAAAAAATACCCAGGAAAACCCATGTTGTTAATAACATCCAGCTCAACTTGTAAACGGGTTTCATATTCTTCACGCTGCTGGGCATAATCATCGCTGCTTTCATCCAGCAAAACTTTAAGGCGTTGCTCCAGCCCTTCACGCGATACCCGACAAAAATAGCTGACTTCGGTTTCACCATCAGGGATGGGAAACTGCGGTAAAACGCTTTTCCCTAACTGAATTTCAAGATTGCAACGTTTGGCAATTTCAACGGTATTAACCAGTGCTTCAGGAATGTCAGCAAACAGCTTTTGCATTTCTTCGCTACTACGCAAATATTGCTGCTCACTGTAATTTTTTGGACGACGAGGATCATCCAGAGTACGACCATCATGGATACAAACCCGAGCTTCGTGAGCATCAAATTCGTCCGCTTTTAGAAAACGCACATCATTGGTTGCCACCACCGGCACATCAAGTTTAAGCGCAAGGTCAACGACTTCTACAATATAGGTTTCTTCGTTTTCACGACCGGTACGCTGTAACTCTATGTAGAAACGATCGTTAAAACAGTGTAGCCAGTGTTGTAGTCTCTGCTCTGCCAGAGCAGTTTGCCCCGACAACAGGGCACGACCAATATCCCCATTGCGACCACCCGATAAGGCGATGATGCCTTCGGCACCCTGCTCCAGCCATTGTGCCTGCATTACCGGCACGCCACGGAGCTGACCTTCAAGATAACTTTTAGAAATCAGTTTGCAAAGATTTAGATAACCGGTATTATTTTGTGCCAGCAATACCATCTGGAAAGGAGCTTCCTGAGCGTCACCCTGAACTTCACCATGGCGCACCAGCGCATCAACACCTATCAGCGGTTTAATGCCAGCGGCAAGTGCAGCACGGGTAAATTTGACCATGGCAAATAAATTGCTCTGGTCAGTTAATGCAACTGCCAGCATGCTTTTTTGTGACTCGTTGCTCGCCAGCTTTGCCATCAACGGTTTAACCCGCACCACCCCGTCTACCAGGGAGTATTCTGTGTGTACTCTCAGGTGGATAAAATCTGGCTGCGCTGTCATCTGGGTTGTCACCGTTGGTTTTTAGTGTGGTTGTGTATAAGTGGTTTTTTAGTTTAACAAATCGCCCCCTGCTAAACAGCTAATAACTAACATCAGCAAAAAAACTTACTCTTCCTGCCTTCTTATTGCTTGCAGGGCATCTCGCACCGGTGCATAACTTCGACGGTGTTCCGGGCACGGCCCGATGGACTTTAAAATTTCACGGTGGACTTTGGTGGGATAACCTTTATGTTTGTCAAAACCATACTCAGGATATTGATTATGCAATTGCTGCATTTGCGCATCACGTTCGACTTTTGCCAGTATGGAGGCGGCACTTATCTCCGCTACGCGCGAATCTCCCTTAATAATCGCAGTGTTATCACAAAAACAATCAATCAGCAATTTATTGCCATCGACAAAAACATGGTTCGGGCGAATAGATAACTGCTCAACCGCTGTTCTCATGGCATGCAGCGATGCCTGTAAAATATTCATCTCATCAATTTGCTGAGGTGACATGCTGACCACAGCCAATGACAAGGCTTTTTGTTTTATTTCGGCTGACAGAGATTGGCGTTTTTTTGCTGTGAGTTTTTTTGAATCATCCAGCCCTTCAATGGGCATTTCAGGATTGAGGATAACCGCAGCCGCCACCACACACCCTGCCAGCGGTCCACGCCCGGCCTCATCCGTACCCGCCAGCAAGCCATTGATAACGGGTAATTCATCCAGCAATGTTATGATCATTCAGGTAAAATCCCGTTCTTTAATTACATCTCTATCATAACCCAGCACAGTCGTAGCAAGGTAAAAAAAGTAACGAGACAACAGTGACTTCCAGCTCACAAAACAAAACCATTTTCATTAGTGCTGGCGAAGCCTCCGGCGATGCCCATGCTGCACGCATGATTAACGAAATTAAAAAATTAGACAGTCAGATGAAATTTGTTGGCATGGGGGGTGATAAAATGCGCCAGGCGGGAGTTGAAATACTCACCGATATCGACAAAATGGCTGTAGTCGGGCTGGTTGAAGTATTGCTTAAATACCGCAGCATTAAAGCTGAACTGGTTCGCCTGCAAAACTATATCAAACAAAACACACCAGACTTACTTATTCTTGTTGACTATCAGGAATTCAACCAGAAACTGGCCGCCTATGCCAAACAACGTGGTGTAAAAGTACTTTTTTACATCGGCCCTCAGGTCTGGGCATGGCGACCCAAACGGGTCTACAAAATGGCAAAAATAATTGACCACATGGCAGTTATTTTACCATTTGAAAAAAAACTGTATAAAAATGCCAAGGTACCTGTCACATTTACCGGGCATCCACTTACCGATGAAGTCGTCGCTGACAAAACCCGTACGCAGGCGCGAGCACAATTAAAAATCGCTGATAAAACAACCATTGGATTGTTTCCAGGCAGCCGCAGCGACGAAATCAAACGCGTACTGCCGATATTACTTGAAACCGCAAAGCTGATTAAAAAAGACAAACCATGCATTCAATTTGTGCTGCCCGTTGCCAGCACCATCAAACCGGAAGACCTCACGCCTTTTCATTCCAGCTTAAAAGAACTATCAGTTACTACGAGTAAGGAAGCCTTTTATGATGTTATTCAATCCTGCGACGTTATTCTCTGCGCTTCTGGCACGGCAACACTGGAAATCAGTTTACTGGAAGTACCCATGGTCATTGTTTTCAAAATTTCCGCCTTAAGCCATTACATATTAAGCAGGATGGTCAATGTCAAACATATTGGACTGGTTAATATTATTCCCGGCAAGGAAATTGTAAAAGAATTTATTCAGCAAAATGCCATCCCTGCTGATATAGCAATCGAGGCTCTACAATTATTAAATGATAAAGGTTACTATGATACGATGAAGCATGAACTATCGTTAATTCGTCAGCAATTAGGCGGCGGCAACGGCTCAAAAAATGTTGCACAGCTTGCTTTTAACATGATGCACGGTGAATCGTGAATATAAAAAAGACTATTTGTCATCTTTGGTCTACGCAGTGATTAATAGCACAGTAGAACAGGTCTTCCCCCAATGATCGAAACATTAGTAAAAAATGAATAATCTTAATTTCCGCAGAATTTATTTGAAAAGCTTTTTGCTTTTTATTACTTTATTCTTAAACGGTGGCTGCGCAACTATTGAAGGACCGCCCAACCCGGACGACCCCTTTGAAAAATTTAACCGTAGCATGTTTGAATTCAATGAAGGTTTTGATAAGTACGCATTAAAACCTGCCGCTGAAGGCTACAGCTTCATCATGCCTGACTTTGCCAGCAAAGGCGTGAGCAATTTCTTTAGTAACGTTGATGACATTGTTGTTTTCTTTAACCAGTTACTGCAATTTAAATTTACCGAAGCAACATCAACTTCGGCACGTTTCGTATTCAACACCACTTTTGGCTTATTAGGTTTAATTGATTTCGCCTCTGGCATGGATTTACCAAAATACAACGAAGACTTCGGGCAAACACTTGCTGTCTGGGGTGTCGACAGTGGACCTTATCTTGTGCTGCCATTTATTGGACCATCAACCATACGCGACACTGCAGGTCTTGCCGTTGACTGGATCTATTTTGACCCTATCTTCGAACGTCAAACCTTAAATCAAAGCCTCTCTACTTTAGCCATTAAATATGTTGATATACGCGCCGGCGTATTAGGAATCAACAATATACTGGACACAATTCCCGACAAATACGCCTTTATACGTGATGTCTATATGCAGCAGCGCATATTTTTCATCTATGACGGCAACCCACCCATATACTTCAATGAAGACGAACTTTTTTATGATGAAGATTTATTTAATGATGAAGATCTTTAAAATAACGACATATTAAACAACGTGCCTCTGCATTTAACTCATATAAAAAGTTATTTAAAGAAGAATTTAGCCGCAAAGGACTGTTGCGCTGAAAATATGTGGGCTATAAATGGGGAATTCTTTAGTGCGAAGAGTTTATTAAGCCGTTGTAGTTGAAGTAAGTTTAACCACACCAAAATCATCCATAATTGCATAAACGGAAGGCAGCACCAACAATATCAACAGCGTTGAGGTTAACATACCAAATACAATACTGGTTACTAGTGGTACTAAAATTAATGCCTGTGTGCTGGTCTCAAATAATATCGGTGTAAGTCCTGCCACCGTTGTTACTGAAGTTAGAAAAATAGCTCGGAAACGATCGCGCACTGCCTGTTTTGTGGCATCGTGTAAAACCATGCCGTCTTTCACATGTTGCTTTATGTAGACAACCAATAATATAGAATCGTTAACCACAATGCCCGCCAAGGATACAAAACCAATCATACTTGGCAGGGTGAAATCCAGCCCCATGATAAGATGCCCCCAAATAGCACCGATAAGTGCCAGTGGGATATTCAGCATAACAAGTACAGGTTCGCGATAATTTCGGAAGATCAAGCTTAATAATAAAAACACGCCCAGTGCGCCTAGTGCAAAGCCACTTAAAATTGAACCTTTGGTTTCATCGCCTCTTTCTACTTCGCCTTTAAGAGCGAAAGTAATTTCTGGATAACGCTGCTGCAATTCCTGCAGGAAGTTTTTTTCTGTGCTGCTTATGATTTCTGATGTATTGGCAACTTCTCGATCGACGTCACCAAAAATTGTTACCGTGCGCTTATGATTAATGCGTCCGATACGAGAAAAACCACGTTTTTCAGTTACCATAGCGACACTGCTTAATGGAATGGCAGTACCGTCTTTTGAAAATACGATCAGATTATCGAAGTCATGCAACTGTTCACCCGCTCTACTGTCGAGCTTGGCAATAATTTCATAAGCTTCACCCTGGTGGTAGATCTCATCTATTTTAATGCCCTGATAGGCTGCGCGAAGTTGCCTGGCGATGCTTTTTGCATCAACACCTGCTGCTAATGCACCGGGTTTTAGACGAACCGTAAACTCCGGCTTTCCTGGGCGCAAATCATCCAGTAAATTAGACACACCTGCATAACCACGCAACCAGTTTTGCAATTCCCAGGAAGCCTGAGAGAGTTTTTCCAGGTCATTACCACTTAAACGAATTTCAATCGCTCGACCCGCTGGTCCCAGTCTTGGCTCTCTATATTGCACACTAATAATACCGGGCAAATCACCACTATTTTTTCGCCACAGGCTGGTTAAGGTCTGTATTTGTGTATTGCGTTTTTCAGTGCTTAATAAATCAAGACTGATGGTTGCCAGATGGCTGCCATTTTCTGGCGCATCAGCATGTACGCCATAACTCACCTTCACGTTTTTAACCAGTGCTTCAGATTCATTTTTATTGAGTACAAGCAATGTTTCATCCAGCGCTTTTAATAATCGTTCGACGGTTTTTTCAGTTTCAACCAGTGGCGCACCCTGAGGCAAAAGAACACGCGCATCGACAGCATTACCTTCCAGACTCGGAAAGGCTTTAAATTTCACTGTGCCTGTGGCAATCAAACCAATTGAAAACACCAGCATCGCCAGTGCGCTACCTACCGTGATATAACGAAACTCAATGGCTTTATCAGCAAGTCGCCCAACGTTTTCACGCAAACGATTAAACCCGGTTTCAAATTTTTTGCGCAGTGCATGCGATTGTTTTTGCTGTGTATGTTGCAGCGAACATTTTAGGTGGTGCGGTAATATTAAAAATGCTTCAATCAAACTGATGCTTAACACCGAAAGTAAAACCACTGGTAACACACCAAGAACCTGCCCCATGTCACCCTTCATCATCAACAAACTACCAAAGAGAAAAGCCGAGGTCAGATAGGAAGCAATCACACCAGTAAGTACGCGATGAGTGCCATCAATGACGGCATCCAGTGAAGACTTGCCTTTTTTATATTCATCGGCAATGCTTTCAGAAATTACAATAGCATCATCCAGCAAAATACCAATAGCCATCAGCAATGCAACCATTGAAATCATGTTGATGGTTATGCCGAACATCACCATTACTGCCAGACCGCCAAGAAATGAAATGGGCAGGCCCAGGGCGACCCAGAAAGTATATCGCCAGGTAAAAAACAGAAACATCGCCAGCGTAGCCAGTATCAGCCCTTGCCAGCCATTTTTCATCAACAGGTTAAGGCGATCACCCACTATCGCTGCTTTATTTTGAGTAATGGTCAGGCGTGTACCCTCTGGTAACATTTTGTTTTCAGCAATAACAAAATCATTAACGGCATTAAAAACGTCCAGGGTATCGTCAGTAGTATTTTTGCTTATTATTAGCAGGCCAGCAGCTACGCCATTTAACTCAATGCGCCGCTCAGGTTTTTCAAATCTTTTTTCAATGCGCGCGATATCACTTAGTTTGATTTCACCTCCCCCAGGTGAATTCAAAATTACCAGATCAGCTAATGCTGCCGTGCTTTTACGAGCATTATCAAAACGAATCTGATACAAAGTCTCACTTGCTTGCAGTAAACCAGCAGGCAATTCAACTGCCTGCGTCGCGATCAAGTTAGCGATATCCTGCACACTTAGCTGATATTTAAGCAGGGTATCAGGACGAATTAAGACCTGTAGCTGATGGCTAGAAAACCCACCAACGGTGACTATCGGTATTTCAGGATTTGCCAGCAGTTTACTGCGATACGCTTCAGTGAGTGCTCTCAGTTCAGAGTTAGTCAGATTTTTTGAAGTAATGGCAACATTCGCTACCAGACTAATGCGCCCCAGTTGTTCGATGATGGCATCTTCTGTTTCTTCAGGAAAATCTGCAACACCATCTATCGCGGCTTTTATATCATCGTAGAAGGCTTCAATGCTGCCAGCTTCCTGCATTTCCAGGGTAAAAATTGCCATGTTGTCGCGGGCATCACAGATTTGTTCCTTTAAAAAACTGATACCATCCGTGGCGTCTTCCAGACGGTTGCAAATACCGTTTTCCACAGCGGCAGGATTGGCTCCCGGGTAAGCCATGGTCACTTTTACCTTGCTGGGGTCAAGCAGTGGGAAAGACTCTTTATTTAAACTTGTTAAAGAAAACAAACCAATAGCAATAATTGCCATCATCAGAATATTGGCAGCAGTCGGATGCTGCGCGAAATAACGAATCATTTAGTTATTACCTGAAATACTACTCACAGCAGTGTTATTTACTAAAGCTTCAGCCGACGTTAAATCAGGCACACCAGAACGACCAATGGCCTTCAAGCGTAACCGCTCTTCATAGTCAGTTGCTATGATGATTTTTAATGGCAAACCTTCCATAACCGGTACAACGTCACTGATAATGACCATTTCACCTGCCTGTATTCCAGCTGCTTGCATTCCTGCATCATCAGCATCAGAAATAACCACCAGATCACCCTGGTTAAATAATA
>CAZYCY010000027.1:0-1258 GCA_964646145.1 uncultured Thiotrichaceae bacterium | reverse complement strand
ATTCCTGCATCATCAGCATCAGAAATAACCACCAGATCACCCTGGTTAAATAATACATTAACGGCGCGAATGCTCAGTTTATTATCTTCTGTAGCGATATAGACACGCCCCTGGTGCACCGCTTTTCGAGGCAGAACCAATGTCGGTTTCGCCGGTGCTAACAGTTCAACTGAGGCAAACATTCCCTTTAATAAAGACCGGCGTTTGCCATGGGCAATATTTTTATAAGGTCTGTCAACAATAACAACTAAACTTAGCGTGTCACGAACGGGATCAACTGAAGCACTCATTCGAAGTAACGTACCCGGCCAAAATATTAGCTCACTCTCATTGCCAACTAAACGAACACGCACTTCCAGTTGCATGCTTGATAATGCAGACTGTAGTCTGGTCGGGTTCTGCAGGTTTATTGATTCTTTATTAAAACGTAAGTCGGCCATCAGTGGGCGAAACCGCCTGATGGGAATTTGTGCAATAATTTCCACCGCCTGTACGCCCAGCGCCTCAAACAGCACACTGCCCGACTGTATAAATTCACCTTTCTCAACCATAACTTCACCAATATGTGCATCAAAGGGTAAACGAATTTCTGTTCTGTCTAATCTGTCCTGACTTTTATCAACCTGACTTTTAGATTGTTTTATTTGTGCATTAATTGAGGCTCTTCGACTGGCAAAGGCGGCTAGTTTACCTTCAATATTCTGTAGCTGCTGCTGCTGGGATAGCACTTTTTGCTTAGCGTTATCCAGTGTGGAAAGTGCAATGATGCGCTTTTCCCAAAGCTCGTTAGTGCGTTCAAGTTCTTTACCTTCAACATCCAGATTTTTCTGCACAATAGCGTGTGCATCTCTGGTGCTTTTTTCTTCTACGTTTAATTGCACCAATGCAGACCGGCTATTTGCCAGCACCGCCATACTCTCAGTCAACGATATCTCGAATATCGTTGGTTCAATACGCAGTACCAGTGTGCCTTTTGCAAGACTTGCGCCCTTTTGCAAATCAGCGTGCATGTAATTAATTTTACCGCTGACCTCAGATTTGGTGTTAAGTACAACCGCAGGCTCAACATTGCCATATGCCATAGCTCGGGCGCGAAACGGTATTTTAGTAGCGGTAATGACTTCCACCGTCATTACCGGGTATCCCACTTTTTCATGTACAACAGGTGGTTTTTCCTTTACCAGAAACACAACGATCACAATAGATGCAATCAATAAAAGTGGCAGGAAAACTGGATGCTTTAATAAATTTTTCATGG
>CAZYCY010000026.1:0-12520 GCA_964646145.1 uncultured Thiotrichaceae bacterium | reverse complement strand
GTGTGATTTCGGGTAATTCAACTTGATGCCCCGTCAGCTTGCTGCGGGTGGTTTACTATTGACTTAGGTTCTATATAGTCTACAGTGTCTACAGTTGTTTATTTGATTGCAAATATTGCAAATAAAGCTAAATTTAATTAGTTATTGTCCATGCCGCACCATTTTAAAAGTCAAAGTTACACTTGAGCCAATGAGAGTAGGAGAAGTCTCATGTTGAAAAGTAAAGCTTATCTATTAGGTTTTTTAACTATATTATTAACGCCGCTAGCTAATGCGCTTGATAATATTCCAGAAGATATTTCCGCCTGGACTGAGAGGGGAGTGGTATTAACTACCGATCCTTCTATCGCCTGGGAAGCGCAAAATCAGATTGGAGTCAGCGGTGTTTCGAAGGTAGGGGATACTTATTATCTCTTTTATCTGGCGGGGTTTGATGGTTGCTGGAATCAGCATGGTGATTCCAATCACCAATCGCTCGGTCTGGCAACCAGTACAGATGGGGTGAACTTTACCAAATATGCCGGTAATCCGGTGCTTAAACCGCATGACTTTTTGCCAGTAGGGTCTGAGGAAGAAGGCATCCGTACAGGCTATGTTCAGTATATTCCTTCAAAGAATAAGTTCTACGGCTATTTTGGTGTTGAATCACCGGGTGGACGCGGTACTTGTGAGTTCGGTGGTGGTGGTTCATGTAGGTGTAATGTTGGTGTTGATGCAGCGGTTTATTTGGCAACTTCGGTTGATGGGTTTAACTGGACAGTGGAAGGAAATGTAAGTGGCACTTATGCTGCCAGAGGGGACGAAGTTTATGCCTCTGGCTGGGTGTACAATGGAACAGAGTTTGGCATGTATGTGACTACAGCTGAGGGAGGATCCGACAAGGCAGCGTCTAAAGGGCAGGATCCATTGAACCTGAATGAACTGGGAGCTGTAGCTGCGTTAAACTGGGGTTGGTCTGGAGTAGACGCCTACTTACATGATGATAATAATACCATCACACTGATATATGAACCATCTGGTGGATCACACCACGGAACCAGGAATGATAACCTCTATTTTGCTACTACCCACCTTGATAACATGACAAACATTCAAAACGAACGAGTCATAACCAGTAGTGGCGATGAAAGAAATATCATTTTTCGCGATGGCAATGAGTGGAAATGGTATTACAGCGATGAGCCGGATGAGTATAATAATGCCATCAGATTGCGCACTCACCCAATTGCAAATGCGGGTGAGCTGTCGCTTCCAAAACCACCGCATAATATAAATATAAACAAACAATAAGTTTTACAGACACCTTTTAGAATATGAGTCAGAGTAGTAAGGAGATAATTCTGGTTGATGCGCATGTGCATATTTATGACTGCTTTGCACTGGATGTTTTGCTTGATGCAGCACTGTTTAATTTTAGAAAAGCTGCAAATAGCATAGGGCAGAAGGGTGCAATTACGGCTGTCTTGTTGCTGACAGAAACCAGTAGTTATAACTGGTTTCAGAAAATGCATGACCGATGTAGCAGTAATTCATCGTTACTTGTGCCTGAGACTGACTGGTCATTGCAAGCGACATCTGAAAGTACGGTATTACAGGCAAAGTCGTTAAAAGGCGAGCAAGGCAGTGAAGTATTAATTTACCTTATAGCGGGAAGGCAGGTTGTCACTGCAGAAGGGCTGGAATTGCTGGCACTGGCAACAGATCAAACGTTTGAAGATGGTTTGTCTGCATCTGCGGCACTTGCTGCAGCATATAAAGCAGATGCTATACCCGTGTTCCCATGGGCAGTTGGTAAATGGCTGGGTAAGCGTGGTAAGGTGCTATCTGCTTTATTACCCAAGGAGTCTGGCAAGGGTGTGTTTTTGGGTGATAACAGTGGTAGACCAATATTCTGGCACAACCCTTCACATTTTAAACAGGCAAATGAATTGAATATGCCTGTGTTGCCCGGTAGTGATCCACTACCACTTCCTGGTGAAGTTACTCGAATCGGTAGCTTCGGATTTGCTATACAAGGGTTTTTAAACAAGGCGCAACCAGCGACTGATCTAAAAATATTATTACGTGACAACACCACAAGGTTATTAAGCTACGGTCGGCTTGAAAACCCATGGCGATTTTTTGTTAATCAAATTCGTTTGCGCATGAGCTGATTATTTTGCACAAGGAGAGACTAAGAAATGAGAGTGCTGATACTTGCACCCCACCCTTTTTACCAGGAACGAGGAACCCCCATTGCTGTAGATTTGCTGATTCGAGCACTTACCGAACGTGGTGATGTTGTTGACCTGCTGACTTTTCATGAAGGTATTGATCATGTTTATGATAATTTCAAAATCTACCGGATCAGCCCGTTACCAAAGGTAAATAATCTCAAGCCGGGTTTTTCAGTTAAAAAAATCTATTGTGATATTTTTATGTTTTTCCGCTTTATCGATTTGATGTGGCGTAATAACTATGATGTAGTGCATGCGGTTGAAGAAAGTGCGTTTATGGCTTTAGTGGTCTGCCCCTTTTCATCAACGCCTTTTATTTACGATATAGACTCTTCAATGACAACGCAGCTGATCGACAAGTTGCCTGCACTAAAACCAATTCGCCGTGTTTTGGCTTTTTTTGAATCACTACCGATGCGTTATGCAAAAGCCGTAGTGCCGATGTGTGATGCACTTGCAGATGAAGCTGGGAAGTACCGGGATAACAACATCGTTGTATTGAAGGATGTGTCACTGGTTGGTCAGCAGGAAAGCACAGGAGTAGCCGCAGATTTAAGAACAGAGCTGAGCCTGGATGGAAATATTGTGATGTACATCGGTAATCTTGAGTCGTACCAGGGTATTGATCTTTTGCTGCAGAGTTTTTTCCTGGTTGGTCAGGAATATGCAGATACTTCATTAGTGATAATCGGTGGCGCAGAAGACGATATTGAGAAATATCGTGAGCAGGCATTGCAACTGGGCATCGACAAACAGGTGTATTTACTGGGCCCACGACCGGTTGGCCAAATCGGAAATTACATGGATCAGGCTGATATTCTGGTTTCTCCGCGTACTCAGGGTTTGAATACGCCGATGAAAGTGTATAGCTATCTTGATTCCGGAGTGCCGGTTTTGGCGACTAGACTGCCAACACACACACAGGTAATGAATGATGACATAGCCCTGCTGGCTGAGCCGGATAGCAACGATTTTGCAAATGCATTACTAAAACTGCTGTCAGATAAAAAATTGCGTTTGCAATTGGCAGCGGCCGCTAAAGAAGCCATTGAGCGTGATCATAGTTATCCTGTGTTTCAGCAAAAGCTTCACGATTTATACGCCATGCTTGATACCAGCGAAACGTGATCTCATCAACCAGACAACGATTCAGCAAGTTAAAAGATCAGTACGATGTAGCCGTTGTCGGTGGTGGCATTTATGGTGCAACGACGGCATGGGAAGCAGCATCCCGTGGTTTAAGCGTGATACTAATAGAGGCTGAGGATTTTGGTTCGGGAACCTCAGCAAACAGTCTTAAAACGATACATGGTGGCTTAAGGAGTCTGCAACGCTTTGATTTCCCGGAAATGCGGGAATACATCCGTGAGCGTCGCGCCCTGTTACGAATTGCCCCGCATCTTGTTGCGCCAATGCAATGCATCATGCCAACATTTTCAAAGTTTACTAAAAGCCGTTTTTTTCTGGGTGCGGGTTTGAAGGTTTATGACCTGATTGCTTATGACCGTAATCAGGGCTTAGATAAAGATCGGTATATAAACAAAACACAAATTGTATCCGCTGAACAGGTTAAAAAAAACTCACCTGCTTTAGATAGTTCGATGATAACCGGTGGCGCAAGCTGGGTTGATGCGCAGGTTTATAACTCAGAAAGGTTGGTGTTAGCTTTTATCATGTCGGCAAAACAAGCCGGGGCAGATGTTTTCAACTATGTAAGAAAAGAGAGCTATACAGCAGAGCAAGGGGCAATTACGGGCATAACCGCAACCGATAAGTTGACAGATGAAAAGATAAATATAAACGCAAAAACAGTTATTAATTGCTGTGGACCCTGGGCAAGCAGCGATAAAGTGTTTCTTAACACCACAGCAAAAGTACAGCAGCCAAAAATGATGGCGCGTGCAGTGAATCTTGTCATCAACCAAAAACTGTCTGACTGTGCCCTGGGTGTTAATACTCGTGCCTCGATAGATGGCAGCAGCCGATTAATGTTTATCGCGCCCTGGCGTAAAGGCAGTATTGTCGGCACCTGGTACTATCCGATAATGCCGAATGATCATAATCCAAAGCTATCTGATGAAGAATTATCACAGTGCCTTTCACAGATTAACAGCGCGTTTCCATGCTTAAAACTGAAGAAGCAAAACGTGACCCAGATTCATCATGGCGTACAGCCAGCAGAACCCGCCAGCAAAGGAAAGGTTGAACCGAATCTGTGGAGACATACAAAAATAATTGATTCAAATATGGGGGGCATATCTGCTGGTTTGTTCTGGGTTCAAGGGGTAAAGCTGACCACAGCGCGTGCCACGGCAGAAAATACAATAAGTAGAGTAGTCAAATATTTGCGCACTGGTATAAGTGCATCGCGCACCAGTACGGTAGCGATATACGGTGGCGACATTTCTGAAATTGAAGGTTTTGAAAAAGACTGTTTTACAATGTTGTCGGGTACTTTTTCTACACAGACGATCAGGCGGTTAATTAGAAACTACGGTTCTAATATCAGTGCTATCATGCATTTTTGTGAAAAGGATCAGTCACTGACTCGGTTAGTGCCAGGCACGGTCGATACCATTAAAGCAGAGCTTGTGTTTTCACTTAACACTGAAATGGTCTACACTTTATCAGATCTTATATTAAGGCGTGTCGATATAGGTTCGTTTGAATGTCCCAAATTGGAAACAATTGAATACTGTGCAGATGTCGCCGCTGAGCATTTGCACTGGGATTTGGATCAGCGTACTGAAAATATTAAACAGTTAAAGCAAGAATATCCAGCATGGACACATGCCGGGTAGCGATCAGGAGGAATTTTGAATACAACATCAATATATCTGGTTACGGGTGCCGCAGGGTTTGTTGGCAGTTTTATTACTAAATTGTTGCTAGAGCAAGGCTTTAAAGTGCGGGCAATGATTCGAAATCCAAAACAGTCAGCGCAACTTGAAGCAATCGGGGCTGATGTAGTTATAGCAGATATGAAGAATATAGAATCACTGCAGGCTGCTGTTTCCGGGGTAGAAGGTATTTTTCATATTGCAGGTCTTTTTCGCCAGGCAGGGTTACCGGAAAGTGAGTTTCATGAAGTTAATGCTGTTGGAACAAAAAATTTATTTGAAGTTGCTATTGATGCCGGAGTATCACGAGTTATCCACTGTTCTACAGTCGGTGTTATTGAGCCGAGACAGGATGTGCCATCAACAGAAGAAGACCCTTATAGCCCTGCTGATATGTATCAACGCAGCAAAATGGATGGTGAAAAACTTGCTTTAGAGTTCTATGAGAGTGGAAAGATTTCAGGTGTGGTCATCCGTCCAGCCATGATCTATGGACCGGGAGACGAGCGGACGCTTAAACTGTTTAAGATGATATCGAAGGGTGTTTTTTTCTATGTAGGAAAAGGCGATAAACTCCTTCACTGGGTTGATGTCAGGGATTTAGCTCATGCATTTCTTCTTGCTATGCAGCATACAGAACGTAATGCTGAGATTTATATTATTCCAGGGCGTAGTGCCGTTACACTAAAACAGATGGCTGACGTTATAGCAGAAAAGCTGGAAGTAAATAAACCGTGGATACATCTTCCGGTAAAACCAATGCAGTGGTTGGGCAGCTTTTGTGAAGTTATATGTACGGCCTTAAAAATTAACCCGCCAATTTATCGTAGACGTGTAGATTTCTATACGAAGAGCAGGAATTTTGATGGAAGCAAAGCTCAAGACCAGCTTGGTTTTGAGGCATCACAGGACTTTAGTGAAGAAATTGACGATATTATTCAAAGCTATAAGTCACTTGGGTATATTTCATAGAAAGTAACTGGTAATAAATTTTTTAACAACTTCAGTAATCGCCCTTCGTGATAACCGCCTTTCGTACAACTGAATGCAAGTATTTTGTTAGTTTGCGTACTGAAATGGACTTTGAGCTTATGACCGAGATTGGGTAAGGTGACTCTGACCGCAATGCCAGTAAGTTAAGCAATAACGCTGACCGAGACGCTTTGTTTTATATTATGACTAAAAAAGATGTTAAAGATAACGCTGTCTGCGTGCTACAGGTTATGGATAAATGTGCTATTCGTGGTTCACCGATACATGGTGTTTCACGCTTGCTGCTTACCTGGTGGCCTGCGTTTACTGAAACGAACATTGATCTTACGCTGTGTGTTTTAAGAGGTGAGACCGGTTGTGATGATTTCACCAAATCCGGTATTCATGTTGAAGACTTAAATCGAAGTAAAATGGATCCACGGACAATTTTTGATTTAATAAAAATTATCAAACGAGACCGAATTCAGGTGCTGCATTGCCATGGCTACGGAGCCTCTACATTTGGGCGGCTTGCGGGAATGTTTTCTGGCACACCCGTTATCATCCATGAGCATATGGTGGACGAAAAAATACCATCGTACCAAAAGCTGGCAGATAAATTATTGTCCCGCTTTACTGCTAAAGGCATTGCAGTTTCGAATGCAGTCAAAGTATTCATGACTGATTCGAGAGCAATTTCTAAAAAGCGAATGCAGGTGATTTACAATAGTGTGCCGAGTGAACATTTTAATCACTATAGCCAAAGCCAAAAAGATGCTGTAGCAAAGCACTATGGAATACCAAAAAATAAAAATATTGTCGGTATTGTTGGGCGCCTTGATGCTGAAAAAGGTCATGCTGATTTTCTGATAGCGGCTGTTCAGGTAAAAAAAGTTTTACCTGAAACTTGTTTTGTTATTGTTGGCGAAGGTGACTTAAGAGAGCAGCTTGAACAGCAGACTGCCGAGCTTGGCATTGCAGGAGATGTATTATTTCTTGGGCATTGTGAGCATGTTCTGGAAATAGTTAGCTTATTTGATTTATTGGTGGCATGTTCTCATTCTGAAGGCTTTTCATTAGCCATTGCTGAAGCTATGGCGCAAGGGAAAGCGGTGGTAGCGACAGCGGTGGGCGGTATCCCCGAAGTAGTTGAAGAAGGTAAAAGTGCTCTGCTGGTACCGACAAAATCCCCGCTTCAGTTGGCGAAAGCAATTATTACGGTGCTTAAGGACAGTGAATTGCGCTCACAAATGGGTAAAATTGGTTTGCAACGGTGCAAACAGAAATTTATGATATCCAATACAGTCAATGCGCTTACGGCGCTATATGTTGATTTGCTACAAAAAGAAGCTGTCAATGATAAATAAAATAAAAGGGGCAATCAGGAAAAACAAGGCTGAGGCAATAGCACTATTGAGTGGAAAAATGCCAGCTTTTGTTTATGGTATAAAACACTTCAAGGATATACCGGTGTTTTGTTTTCACTCAGCGCGGTATCCGTTGTTTGAAAAACAGTTGCAGTTTTTAACTGAGAACGGCTATAAAACGCTAACCGCTGATGAGTTATATGAAAGGTGTCTCGACAAGAATTACAGCAATAATGGTAAAGAAATTGTTATTACTTTTGATGATGGCATGGCATCTGTCTGGACTGTGGCTTATCCGTTACTTAAAAAGTATGAGCATAAAATTATCAGTTTCATCTTGCCCGGACTAATGAAGGAAGGTGCTGGTGTAGGCAATACTATTGATGACGTAGAAAGTGAACAGGAGAAAGTTGATCTCGCTAATCGTGACTATAGAAGTGAGCCACTCTGCAACTGGCAAGAAGTTGAAATAATGCATGAAAGTGGCGTGGTCGATTTCCAGTCTCACGGCATGAATCACGCCCTGGTTAGTACCTCAAGTCATATTATTGACTTTATTCATCCTGATTTTGACGTTCATCATTACGGCAATATACGTATCCCTGTTTATGATGATGGGCAGGGGGTATTTGTGCGAAAGGCAGTATGGGGGCATCCGGTGTACGAAAATTCACCGCGACTATCTGCGCTGCCACGATATTTGGATGATATCCGTGTCAGAGTCAAATGCAACAATTATGTCATTGAGCATGGAGGTAAAGCCTTTTTCACACAACAGAATTGGCGTAGAAAAATGATGAGCGTTGCCAGACAATGTATCGATGAATTGGGTGTTGCTAAATATGAATTAGATGATCAGGTGGAACGGGCACTGAAACAAGAAATCATCGACTCAAAAAAAATAATTGACTCCAGGCTGAACAAAGAAGTAAAGCATTTTTGCTACCCATGGTTTGTTGGCTCGAATAACAGTGCTCAAATTTTATACGATGCAGGTTATGTTGCAGCACACGTCAGCGTGGCAACAGGATTCCGATGTGCACAAGGGATTAATAAGCCAACATTTATCAAACGAGTGCAGGAAGAATACTTCATGGCACTGCCTGGCAAAGACCGCCAATCACTGATTAAAGTCTTTGCCAATAAAATTAGACCTTAACCACGGTATATTTATTCTAACGCTAAGTCATCGATAGCAACAGAAGCCGTAAAGTAATCGAATTGAATATTATCAACAAGCTAAGCTTAGAACAAACTCACCCTGAGATATTAACTGGTGTGCTTGACAGGAGAATTGATGAGGCTTGATAAAGATAAGCAGCATCGGGTAGCCACCGCCCGAATCTTTCAAAACTTTGGCTTTCTTACAGCAGGCAAATTGCTTGGCGATGTGTTTGTGTTTGTTATGTTCGTTTTATTGTCACGTGAGTTTGGCAAGCAAGGTATTGGTGAATATTCATTTGCCATGGCGATCACAAGCTTGTTGATGATACTGGCAAATTATGGCCTGACTGAGTTGTGCGATAAGGAAATGAGTCGCTTAAGGGAGTCAAGAGCGTTAATCGTTAAATATTATTCTGAGATACTGACGGTTAGATTAGTATTTATTGTACTTGCCGGTTGTTTACTTTTTCTTATTTCTCCATTGTTGGGTTTATCTGATCGCGCTTTACAGGTGCTGATACTTGTAGGCAGCTTTCAGATCATCTATACCGTTCTGGAAGGTTTGGGTAGCATATTTGTTGCCTATGAAAAAATGCAGTATAAAGGGCTGCTTGAATTTTCAGCAAGAAGTAGCAGCGCATTGATTTGTATCGCCGTAGTGTATGCTGGTGGAGGGCTTGCTGAAAGTCTGATTGCGTTGCCCGTTATTACCGTGTTCCATATTATTGCTGTGCATATTCTACTGGTCAGAAAAACAGGGAAACTGGTATTAGGTATTGCCTGGAAGCGTTTTGTTGAAATAGTGAAAGAAGCGACGGCTTATGCAGGTTTTTTATTTTTATGGCAGGTGGCAGTGCGTGCTGATGTGATATTAATCGGCTTAATGTTAGGGGTCGTTGCAGCAGGCGTATATAATGTTGCTTATAGGGTAGTCTTTATGTTGCTGTTTCTGCCTTATTTTGGTGCCACGGCTTTATTACCGGTGGCATCAAGATTATATAAAAGCTCAGACCAGGAACTTGAACTTGAAAAGCTCTACCATAGCTCACTTAATGTGGCAGTATTAATTGGCGTACCAATTGCAGCCGGAATCTGGTTGATTGCACCTGCTCTAATTGAGTTGATTTTTGGTAATGAATTTACTGAATCCGCCCAGATTCTCAGGCTGCTTGCCTTGCTGCTGTTTTTTGCTTGTTTTAATAGTGTTGCGGGCATGTTTCTCACCGCGACTGACAGGCAAACTGAACGAGTCAGGATTCAGTGGACAATTGCGTGGGTGGGAATATTAGGTAACTTGCTGTTGATTCCTTTGCTTGGGATGAAAGGTGCAGCATACGCAACAATTTTTGCTGAAGTTCTGCTGGCGGTATTGTTAGCATGCCGTCTACGAAGTGCTTTTGGTTGGCCAAAAATCGGGTTCAGACTAAGTGTAGCCATACTTGGTGCATTGTCATTTAGCGTATCGTTGGAGTGGTGGTCGCCATTACCACTTTTTATTACTATTCCACTGGCTGTATTCATATACGTTATAATATTAATGATGTTCAGGGATATCCGCGTTAAAGAAGGAAATATGATATTGGCGTTTTTTAAAAAATAAGCGTAATCAAGGGGGGGCTCATTGATTACATAGTGGATTTTATCCTGAATATTTTTATGTGTCTCCAATGCGTATCTTGTTGGCAAAGGCACTATTAATCGTTGCATAAGTTTTCGCCACATACTTTTGTGACATGCCGTAAATATATCCCTATAGGCTCGACGGTAGCGTCCATGCTACCGACAGTCACAAAAATATGCAGCGAAAACTTATGCAACGATTAATATCACATGCTTTCGATACACTTGGCTGCGAGCTTTTTGACTTCGGCACTAGATATGAAGAGTATAAGTACAGCCAGAAATCAAAGATAGGGATCAATTGCATGAGCTGTATAAAAGGAAAAGGACTAATGCCCGCAATTATTAGAACAATTTATAATAAGTTATTGTTGTGCTCTAGTACGTCAGACAGAGTATCATCATAATCGTATATTACGCACAAAGGTATTTTATTCATGTCAAACGAAAACCTATATAACTTCACCAATACAACAAAATTTGGAAGCGCTCGTAAGAAAAATCAGCTGAATATGATTTTTGATAACATACTCCCGGAAGTTAACGACGGGGCTGTATTGCTTGAGGCAGGTGCAGGACGGGGAGAGTTTGCTGAAATCGCCAGAGGGCATGGCTACAACTATATCGGTATAGAGCCGAGTGATAGCCTGCGAACAGATCTTGAAGAAAGAGGGTTCAGGATGCTACATAAATCCTTACCAGAAATTGATCTGCCTGAAGCCTCAGTCGATATTGTATACTCGTACGATGTGGTAGAGCACCTCGGAGACTATACAACGGTCCTTGATTTTTTTGTGGAAGCAAAAAAAATACTCAAGCCAGGTGGTCATATTATTGTCATGGTACCCAATGCGGAAACCATTGGTCACCTGTTTTATCTCTACGAATACCAGCACAGCTTCTTTACTAGTATTGATCGTCTGCAAACCATGCTGAGCGATGCAGGTTTCGAAATTACTTCGTCGCGGGCATTTTTGACGGAGCTTGGTCTTACCAAAAGCAAACTAAATCAAGGGTTGGACAGGGTTATTGCTAATACGGTACTTCTGTTTGCAAGAAGTATTTTCCTGACTAGTATTATGCGAGCAGTTTTAGGACGCGATCTGTTGTTCAAGATACACAAGAATCTCTACGATCATGTTTTTGTTGTCGCAAAAAAAAGCAACTAACTTGCCAGTAAGCCCTGTACTGTCGCAGATGCTAGATTACCTACATCTGAATTGGGATGTATACGCAAGAAAACACAGGGTCAGGTCGCCACCACAAAGTAGCCTGTTTGTTGATTAAGATGGATGGCTTGGCGAGTAAAAGGAATTGCTACAGATTGTTGGCAGGATGGTGTTTGCCAGTTTTATAGAAACAAGAGCATAAGCGATGAAACTAAAGCCATGTTTGGCAAAATCATGAAATTTATTGGTTAGATGCAGAGGGGAAGGGGGCGTTATTTAGGGTGATTTAGTTTGACGTGGGTTAGAAAGGGTGTTTATACTTCCTATACTTTAATCATGAGACTGCCTTTACTAGGTAGTAATGGCACGGCTCATTGTTACCTCTAAGCAACAATATTGATAATATCTACAGCTGATTACATTAACTTAAACGTGCTACATAAAATAATTTGACGTGCTAAATAATTTTGGCATCATAAAAAATCATGGTGTTTAAACAGGTGCAAACCATTAACAGGTGGTCGCCATAGGCAGTGCAAACAATGCTTTTCATCCTGCCTTTAGTTTTTGTAGTATTTTTGGTGGTTATTATTAACCCAAATAGGTGTTGCTTGTGTGGTAAATTCCACAGGCATCGCTAACATAACAAATAAACCTGACCGCTGGATACATCGTGCCACACTCACGGTTCGTGTGGCGGCAGGTTATTCAAACCGTTAGGCCAGTAAAACAGAGAGAATCATTATGGGTACATTAAAAGAAATTGCAAAAAAGATACCTGTCATCCCTTTTGTGTATAGAGCATTGCATGGTTATCAGTTGAAGTCAAAAAGCACGAAGCATATCTTTACAGAGATACATAGAAATAATGCATGGGGTGGAAAAGATTCGGTTTCAGGACCAGGATCGGATGTCCGTCAAACCAAGATAATCGTCCAAGAACTTCTAAATTTATTTAATGATTTCAATATCTCAACAATGTTGGATATACCTTGTGGTGACTTTCACTGGATGAAGGATGCTAACCTGAACGCCATAGATTACACAGGGGGCGATATTGTCGAAGAGTTAATTCAGGAAAACAGTGAAAAATACACAAGTGAACACATACGATTTCAGGTAACTTCTCAATAACCCGTGGCAATCGCAAAATAATTAAAAAAACACTTGAC
>CAZYCY010000025.1:9489-12618 GCA_964646145.1 uncultured Thiotrichaceae bacterium | reverse complement strand
GCATCCATCGACTACGGCAGTCAGTTACAGAAATTTAGCGGTTTAAGCCCGTATTATGCCAACAAACTGATATTGCTGGATCAGTTTCGTGCACAGGGCATCGACAACATAAAAATTAGCGAAAGCCTGGATCTTGCTCCATCACGTTTGTATCACAGCTTTGAAGACGGCAAAGGCAACAAACTGGGCACCTTCCTGATATATGCACTGAACACGCAATTTGACGCAAACAACCCGCTTACCATGTCGTCAGAGCAAAGAGCGCAGGCACGATACAATCTGGAAAACAGAGAGCAGATAGAAGCGCAAATGCAGGCTGATGCAGCAGTAAAGCAGGCAGAGCAAAAACAGGCATTGCTGGCAGACACACAAATGGATGAAACCAGCAGACAGCAACTGCTACAGGAGCTAGCTGAGCAAGAAGCTGCCGAGGCAGCAATTGATAAAGATGCATTAAAAGCACAAACAACACAAGACAGAATAGATGAATGGGTAAGTTACAAAGAGCTTGCCAGTTCAAACATGGAAATCACGCTGGAAGAAGTAGTGACCAGTGAAATGACAGAGGCACGCTTTTTTAAAAAGATTAAGAGATTTTTAAGGCGCGTGTTCAGAAAAGTGACGTTTACGGATTGTCACAGAAGAAACGATGCCGATTCGATTGCGTATGTATATAACACTACCTATTGGAGTTCTTACGGTGATACAGGTGATACAGGTGATACAGACTGGGACTGGGAGGGGGGTGATCTTGCTGATACATGGACGACTAAAATTTCGTTGAATAATGCCGTATATAATTATTGCACGCCAATTTCAGCCGCCATGATTTTAAAATATCACCGCCTACGTAAATATGGGTCAGGTGCAGTCAATCAACTATACACGGATGACAGGTCTCATGCGTTCAGACATGATGCTGCACAACTGAATCCTTATGTAAGAGGGCTGGCAAAAGACATGCTTAGTTCAAAACGATACGGCACCTGGGATCAGTTTTTTACAGTGCCTATGATCATCACCCATCGAATGCATAGAAATAATACTCGAGGTTTTGCCTTCACCACCTTATCCACAGTCGCCAATCGCAACTGGCAACATTCAAATATTCGAGGTTACATCAGGCGTAACAACCCGGTGATATACACCGCATTTAGTAAGCATGGTACGATAGATGGCAAATCAGTTTCAATGCACAGTATGCCGGTGATCGGCTACAAAAGACAATATTACAGAGGTGTTTGCTGGAAACGGGCAATGCCACAGCGTAAGTGGATATTGGTTGATAGTACGTGGCGGAGTAGCCAATCAACAGATGACATTGGTCACACTGACTATGGGAATTCACGTGGTTACCTACGCTTTGATATGAGATCAAATTATTTATCATTTGGTTCACTAACCTACATCAGGTCATACTAATGAAGCGCGTCATCCGCAGCAGTGTCATCATTTTTATGACACTGGTACTGAGTGGTTGTATTTGTTGTAGCGGTCCAGAACCTCAAGCTTATGTGAGTATCTCACCTGTTTACAAGTATGTAGATGGTCACTTATATGTCTTGAAATACAGTGACCTTGGAAATCAAAAACAGAAACTACCTTATTTGCCTGCAACCCTTTATGTTTTTGATGATACAAAAAAAATATGGTTAAGGCTGGCAACAATAACGCACCCAGGAGGTTTTTCTTCAACATCTTATAGATATGTTGGTACAGCAAAAATTAACGTCCTTTTAGACGATTTTAATCTTACTAGGGTACAGGCTATTTATGAGAGAGTTGCTGTTTTAGGTAATCATGGTCATGAAAAAAGCATGATACCTACAACCGCTAATCAAATGATTCCTCTCACATCTGAACAGCGTTTTCAGGTTAGAGAGGCTACTGCTGTTACTCCTGAAAAATTTGTTATTTTTAACAATAACAAGGTTTATTTGGGAGAAAGGGGAAACCCTCAAATTATATCTACAACAGTATTGCCAACGGCTAATGAAATATCGGCGGCAACAGGTATTGGTATAGCAAAACCCACGCTTACTTACCATGTACTCCGTTCTGGACAATTAAGTTGGGACGGTGAGTATATTATTGGAGTTTGTGATGGCTTTGTTGCCGCCACGGTATCATCTGCTGGGCAACCATGTCATGATTACCACTTTTTTCATGTAGTCAAAAAACAAAATAACTGGCATATTGAGAAAATAAATGTTTTATCCGAGGATTTTGAAAAGCCCATCTTGTCACCAATTAGATTTGTTTATAACTATCGAGCTATTGACGGCAAAGTAACATTATGTACTTCCGCAAGGAATAGTGCCTTATGTTTTGTTAAGAGGGTTGGGCAGGTAAAACTGGAAAAACTTTTTGGTGAAATTTATTCAGATGGATATGAACATTTCGGTACCTTTGACGAGCACGGTAACATGCACGTTTTTTATAACAAACCAGATGAGGCGGCCAGCTTCAACTACGACTACTTCCACTACGCCTACTACACCAAAGATAACCCAACCGTACCCCTATACCAGCAAAAAATTCCGTGGTATAAAAAATGACAAGAAATATCAATGGTAAAACTTCCTGACTTTCATGCTTACGGCATCCCATGGTTATGTTTATAAAAGCACTATTATTTAAAGGAGACTTAAAAATGAAAAAATTAATTGTATTACTCATTTCATCATTGTTCATTGTGGCATGTAACGATAATGATAACGGGGGTAACACGCCTCAAGCTACTTCAATAGTAGGTACTTGGACGTTACTGCATCAAGCAGTGCAATGCACCGAAACACTCACTTTTAATGCAGACAACACCTTTTCAGCAACCGCGCTTGATGAAGTTGTTGATGGTACATATACCTTTATAACACAAGCCAATGCAAGTAACAGGCATTCATTTTCTTTTACAATAACCAGTGATAATGAGCAATTCGATTGTGAAGGTGATAATGCCAATGATGTAGGGCTGGTTGTTGATGTATTTGCTGGTTTTCCCGGCACAGGAGAAATGAACTGGTATCTCCAAGCGACTGGTGGTACAGCAGAGCTTACCTTTAACAAGCAATAAAAAGCAAAATCAAACGCATGACTTTCAATGAAAAAAACAGTGGCATCCTGCCATCG
>CAZYCY010000025.1:0-9389 GCA_964646145.1 uncultured Thiotrichaceae bacterium | reverse complement strand
TAAAAGCACGATGAAGCGATACCCGTTGGTCTGCATGGTATTACTGATCAGTATTGTTATCAGTGCCTGTGATAATGAAGTCGAACAAAAAGCGGAACCTTTGTTTCAGGAACAATGGGCAATTCATTACAATAAGGCATTTTATGATGCCTACAACATCAATCCAGATGCACATATTCATGCTGAGTCTGTATTTGCTGAATTTACTGGCAAAGGCATCAAAATTGCGGTGATTGATGGTGGTCTCGACAAGTTTCATCCTGAATTAAAAAACAGCCTTGCCAGGGTAATCAACAGTCGTGATGACAGTGGGAATGTGTCTTGTGAAAATCCATTGGAGTGTTATCACGGCACAGCAGTCACCGGTATTATTGCTGCCGCTATCAATGGGTTGGGTTTGCGCGGGCTGGCACCCGATGCCAGCATCACTTTTATAGGGCTGGATTTAAACGGTTTTGTCAGTGATAGCGAGATCGTTGATGCGCTGGAATATGCCGAGCAGGCACAGGTTGATATTGTGAATTGCAGTTGGGGGACGGGCGATGTTTCGCCTATTGTTAAACAGAAGATAGATTACCTGGCTGAGTTTGGGCGTGATGGTAAAGGCATGATTTTTGTGTTTGCCAATGGCAATCAGGACATTTTCCTGGAAAACGATGAGTCTATGCTGGACAGTGTGTCAGGCATAGGCTCCAGTGATGAAGAAAACCTGCGAGCTGTTTACAGCAATTATGGCGAAGGTCTGGATCTTCTGGCACCGGGTGGTTATCTACTTGGTATTACCACCACTTACCACAGCAACGATGTGCAACGTAGCAGTGATTATCTACGAGCAGAAGATTATCTCAAGTTTCAGGGCAGTTCTGCCGCTGCCCCGATTGTAACGGCTGCCATTGCGTTGTTGCTGGAGGCAGAACCAACGTTAACTCGAATACAGGTACAGCAGTTATTACGCCATAGTGCGGATAAAATCGGTTATTTAGATTACTATAATGGACACAATAATTATTATGGCTTTGGTAAAATAAATTTACAACGAGCGTTTAGCCAGGCAGCAGTCATTTTCCCAGCATTTGGTTTGTGAACGGTACATTCATGCCTCACTCTCCACTTTTTGGTTTTCTGCAGGCAGGTAAACGCCATGTTTACCCGTGTGGTACTGCTCAATAAGTTTGTGCAGAGCATGGGGTTATCCCTCATAAGGGTAACTTCTCAATAAGTCGTCAGTTTTCATTTTGTATCAACATCGCGCCACCCTGACCACCACCGATACATAAACTTGCCATGCCCTGTTTTGTGTTAGTACGTTGTAATATTTTACATAAATGTAAAATAATGCGCGCACCACTTGCACCCACAGGATGACCCAGGCTGATACCGCCACCATCAATGTTTAGCTTTTCATAGGGAATCTCACCCATGGCTTTGTCCAGTGCCAGATTTTTCTGACAATATTCATCCTGTTGCCAGGCCTGGGTACAGCCTAGTACTTGGGTGGCAAAGGCTTCGTTAATTTCCCAGTAGTCGATATCATCAATCGTCAGTTGATTGCGTTGCATGATAGGGGTCATGGCGTGAACCGGACCCATACCCATTACCGCCGGGTCAAGCCCTGCCCATTGTGTGTCAGCAATAGAAGCCAGAACGCTCAGTTTATGTTTTTTAACCGCGCTTTCGCTGGCAAGGATTAACCACGAAGCACCATCAGTAATTTGAGCACTATTTCCAGCGGTGACTTTGCCGTATTTTTTATCAAAGGCAGGGTGCAGTTTGGCAAGGCTTTCAACACTTGAATCTGCTCTTACACCATCATCATGGTCATAAAAATTGCCTTCTTTATCATACAGCACTTCAATTTCATCAAGATGACCTGCTGCCTGTGCAGCCGCTAGGCGATGATGACTGGTTTTGGCAAATTCATCCATTTGCAAACGGCTGATATTAAATTTCTCGGCAATAATCTCGGCTGTTTCGCCCATATTCAAGCCAACGGTGTCATCGGTTAAGCCGTGGAGCAGGGCGATAACCGGGGTGAAATGCTTACCACGTAACTGTAAAATCGTTTTTAATTTTTGTCCGATTGAACGCGAACGCATGAAGCTGCCAAGCCAGTTGACCATGGTGTGGTTAAATAAAATTGGAGCATGGCTCATGGCTTCAACGCCACCGGCCAATACCAGATCGGCATCACCATTTTTGATGTTTTTATAGGCAGAATCGACGGATTGCATGCCTGAGGCGCAGTTGCGTTGTACTGTCCACGCGGGGACACTTTGCGGGATGCCCAGTCGTAATGCGACCACGCGTGCAATATTGGCTTCGCGCTCTCCGGGCATCATGCAGCCCAAGATGACTTCGTCCAGTGCATCAAGCGGGAATGTATTACGCAGTAACAAAGGTTTTGCAGCAGCAACCGCTAAATCACCGGCTGAAAACGGGCCTACTTTACCGCGTGATTTAAGTTGTGGAGTACGACTACCATCGACGATGTAAACTTTTTGCTCAGATTTGTTATTTTTCATATTTCATGCCCCTGTATTTAACTTGAGACCTCAGCATAATCCACGATTTAAAGACAGATTTCCTACTCGTTACTAGATCCGTTCAGGTTTTAGTTTCCTAATTCCTGCATAGAAACATGATGCTAGCACAACTCTTTGAAAAATTTATCATTTTAAAAATATTCCGCCGGATCTGTGGGTGTAACATATGTGTTGCACACATAAAATTAAGCTGTATAATTCGCATCCTATTGGAGAGGTGGCTGAGCGGTTGAAAGCACTGGTCTTGACCTATAATCCACCATCGAGCCTTTATGTGGAAACGCATAAAGTGTAAGCAGTCAAATTCAGGGAAACCTTAACAGTCACGCTGATGGCAATCCTGAGCCAAGCTAACTAAACGTTAGAAGGTGCAGAGACTTGACGGCTGCTACCTAAATTGCATTATTGCGATATGGTAAAGAGAAAGTCCAGACTACAAACATTATTTATAATGGCAGCAAAAGCTGTAGCTAGTAAGGAAAACCAGCGTAGGTTAATAGCCTACCCAGGGTTCGAATCCCTGCCTCTCCGCCATACTTAAAAGTGATGCATTCCGTATCAACTGCTTTTTCTGTAAATACACCATCGACTCAAAGCCGGATTATTTCGCCTAAAGGGCATCTCTAAAAATTCATGATTGGCATCTTCGCACTTGAGAGACTCAATAACTTCGTTGAAAATCTTACAAATAGCCCACTATTTTCTGCGATCTTCGCCTCGTTCTTGAGCCTCCCAAGTACAAATATACTCAAACAGAATTATTAGAGGTGCCCTAAAGGCGATTTATAGCAAACGAAAATTCAGCTCATCATCAGCTTCATTCGTCTTCTGGTTTTTTATATATTCCTGCCAAACTTCATCACTCAAGAACGCCCCATTTATAGCCCGAATCTTTTTACCAGCAGTGCCACATGGCTGTGGCGTTTACCAAGAAAAGGGCTGAGTGGCTACCTTGCAAATACTTATGCAACGCTTTATATATGACTTGCTATATTATTTAGAAATGATTCACCGGGCATCGGCAGCCAGCAAAATACTCAACTACAGCATCATGTTGTATAATTCCACGCCTTAATTCGGCAACCTGAGCCCACCATGGAAAAAACCTACAACCCGCAAGACATCGAAGACAAGTGGTATACAATCTGGGAAAACAACGGCTATTTTAACGCCGATCCGCTCTGTACCGATGTCAGCAGAAAGGCAGAATGTGAAAACTTCTGCATCATGATTCCACCACCAAATGTCACTGGTCGTTTGCATATGGGGCATGCTTTTCAGGACACCATAATGGATGCCATGGTTCGCTATCATCGCATGAAAGGCGACAACACCTTATGGCAGGTTGGCACCGATCATGCCGGCATTGCCACGCAAATGGTGGTCGAGCGCTTGGTTAATGCCGAAGGCAAAACCCGTCATGATTACGGTCGGGAAAAATTCACCGAAAAAATCTGGCAATGGAAGCAACGTTCCGGCAATACTATTACCAAACAGCTGCGCCGTATGGGTGCCTCCCTGGACTGGTCACGCGAGCGTTTTACCATGGACCAGGGCATGTCCGCTGCGGTTACTGAAGTTTTTGTCCGCCTGTTTGAAGAAGGTCTGATTTATCGCGGCAAGCGACTGGTTAACTGGGACCCGGTATTACATACCGCAGTTTCTGATTTAGAAGTATTATCCAGAGAAGAATCCGGCCACATGTGGCACATGCGTTACCCGCGCAGCAATGGTGCCGGCCATGTTGTGGTTGCCACCACCCGCCCAGAAACCCTGCTCGGTGACTGCGCGGTTGCGGTTCACCCAAATGACGAACGTTATTCCTATTTGTTAGGGGAGTTTCTTGAATTGCCGCTAACCGGACGTAAGATACCTGTTATTGCTGATGAATATGTTGATCCTGAGCTTGGCACTGGCTGTGTAAAGATTACCCCGGCACATGATTTTAATGACTATCTGGTGTGGACTCGACACAAAAACCAGAGCGAGCTTCGTAGTTTACCCGATGGCGGTCTAATTAATATTTTCACCATTGATGCGGCCATTCGTGATAATGAAGATGATGTTAACAGCATTATCCCTGAAGAGTATATCGGTCTGGATCGTTATATTGCACGTAAAAAAATCGTTGCCGACCTTAAAGCTCAGGGTCTGTTAGAAAAAGTAGCGAGCCATAAACTCATGGTGCCGCGCGGTGATCGCTCCAATGCAGTGATCGAGCCTTATTTAACTGACCAGTGGTATGTCAAAGTTGAACCACTGGCAGCTCCGGCCATTGCAGCGGTGAAAAACGGCGACATTAAATTCACCCCCGACAACTGGAAAAACACCTATTTTGAGTGGATGAACAACATTGAAGACTGGTGTATTTCACGCCAGATCTGGTGGGGACATCGCATCCCAGCCTGGTATGACGAAGTTGGTAACGTGTACGTTGGTTATAATGTTGAAGAAATACGTAAAAAAAATAAACTGCCCGACGATTTCCCACTAACCCAGGATGAAGATGTTTTAGACACCTGGTTTTCCTCGGCACTGTGGCCTTTTTCAACCTTGGGCTGGCCGGCAAAAACACCCGAGCTTGACACCTATTACCCAACCAATATACTGGTGACCGGTTTCGATATTATCTTCTTCTGGGTCGCACGCATGATAATGATGGGGCTTAAATTCATGGGCGACGTTCCCTTCCGTGAAGTGTATGTGCATGGCCTGGTACGTGATGCAGAAGGGCAGAAAATGTCAAAATCCAAAGGCAATGTGCTCGATCCCATTGATGTAATAGACGGCATTGATCTTGAGTCTCTGGTACAAAAACGCACCGCCGCCGTGATGCAGGATCACCAGATTGAACGCATCGAAAAAATTACCCGTAAAAACTTTCCTGACGGCATTCCCGCCTTTGGCACCGATGCCATGCGTTTCACCTTTGCCGCACTCGCCACCACCGGACGTGATGTGGTGTTTTCACCCGGGCGTATTGAAGGCTATCGAAATTTCTGCAACAAACTGTGGAATGCTACCCGTTATGTATTAATGCAGGCCGAAGGCAAAGACACCGGTTTGCTGGATAATGGCTCAGATAACCCCGATGTTTTATATTCACTGGCAGATCGCTGGATTGTCTCACGCCTGCAGCACATTGAAAAGCACATTGAGCAGCATAGCGAAAACTCACGGCTTGATTTAATTGCACATGATTTATATGCATTCGTCTGGGAGGATTACTGTGACTGGTATCTGGAACTTTCCAAACCCATTTTATTCAACGAGAACACACCCGAAAACCAGCAGCGTGGCACACGCCGCACATTAGTTCGCGTATTAGAAACCATACTGCGATTAAACCACCCCATTATTCCCTTTATCACAGAAGAATGCTGGCAGTATGTCGCGCCTCTTGCTGGCAAAACAGGCGACACCATCATGCTGCAACCCTACCCAGAATCTGATGCCAGTAAGATAGATAAAAAAGCAGAACAGGAACTGGAATGGGTGAAAACATTTGTCAGTGGGGTACGTCGTATTCGTTCTGAAATGGACATACCACCCGGCAAACCTTTATCGCTACTATTACAAAGTTTTTCTGAAAATGACCAAACACTCTACAAGGAAAACCAGTCATTTATTGAAACTCTGGCAAAATTGGAAAAAAGTGAATGGTTAACCAAAACAGATGAAGCACCCGAATCAGCAACGGCATTAGTCGGTGAAATGAAAATTCTCATCCCACTGGCTGGTCTTATTGATAAAGATGCCGAACTGGCAAGACTGGAAAAAGAAATCAATAAGATTCAGATTAATGCCGATAAAACCTCTGCTAAACTGATAAACAAAAATTTTGTCGATAAAGCACCCGCTGCCGTGGTTGAAAAAGAACGCATTCGGCTAGCAGAAATGACAAAGGCTATAGAGCAGTTGCAAGAACAGGCCGAGAAAATCAAGAAACTATGAGGGTGGTTTGTAACTTCTCAATACCATGCCCCTGCGTGGCAATACGCACCGAACTAGTCTAATCCACCAGCCCACTGTGGTCTGAACGCACATATGCATTCCCACGCAGGGGTGTGGGAACAAGAAGAGATAAACATGCCGTCATCAGAAAAAATCGAACAAATTCTTCAAACCCACGCCAGTCTGGTGTCAGCGGTTGTGCAAACCATACACAACCCGGAATATAGACCACAGTTGGATCAGGTGTTACAGCAATCCGCAGAAAACGGCTGGCAGAGCCTGGTTGATGTTATCTATAAAATCATTAGTGGCAACCGCGATCAAGCGCTAATTAAGGGGTTGGATGATGAGGATGCCGTTATTGTTGACAGCATTTTACGCGGTCTGCAAGACCCCGAAACCCTACCCAAAGCACAGCAAAGTGGTGATGCGACAAAAGCCGCTCCCATGTTAGCCCGAATGATTGACGAAGCCCGACGTGGTGACCATAATGCACTTTCAATGTTAGCTGCCATGGCAGAGCAGATGTCCAAAGCGGGTGGTGATATGACAAACCTCAGTGCAGTAATAAAAAGCATGATCGACGGTGAGCGAGATGTTGACAAACTTTGCACACGTATGGGCGCACAGGGTGAATCACTGATTATACAAATGCTAAGCGAACTGGCAAAACTTGATACCCATTGAGTTATTTACGCCAATGCTAACAAGATCGACGCAGAGTATCATCCAGCACACAAAAAACTGGGTGAATGATATTGTCATTGGCATAAACCTTTGCCCTTTTGCTTCTCGACCCTTCCAGGATAACAGCATCGAATATACCGTCGATACCGGTGATTCTTTAACACGACATTTACAACAGTTAGCAGAGAGTTTCGCCAGACTTGACAATAACGAAGGCATAGAAACCAGCCTGTTAATCTACCCTGATGCTTATGAAAATTTTGATAACTACCTTGAACTGCTGGATTTCGCTAATCACTTGTTGGACGACTTGAATTATACAGGCATCTACCAGATTGCCAGCTTTCATCCAGACTATCGTTTTGCAGGCAGTGAAGATAATGATGCCAGCAATTTCAGCAACCGCTCGCCCTATCCTATGTTACATTTAATACGCGAAAGTAGTCTTGAAAAAGCCATTGCTAACTACCCGAACAGTGAGCAAATACCAGAGAATAATATTAAAAAACTGCGAAAAACCGGTTACAAAAAAATGCAGGAGAAATTAAAAACGCTAACCTAGTGCAATCTATTTAATACACTACACTAGGAGCTTGTCCGAGAATAGATAACCTACTGCAAATCCCATAGAAACCATAAGGTGAGCTTATCAAAATCGTTAAATATACCCAACTACGCCTCATTTGATAAACTCACCTTATGGCTTCTCTGTAATTTTCGCTACGATTTCTATTCTCGGACAAGCTCCTAGTAATAGAAAAAAACTGTGAACAGACTAACCACGCTGGTGGTCGGGTTAATAATATAACGATTTTCTTACTGTGGGACTGTCATGGGGATTAATCGGCACAGATGGCTATAATGCACTGAGGTTTTTTCTTAGCTGTATTACTATTGCAGGCATACACAGCGCATTAACCGCAACGCGATTCATCCTGTTTTTACAGGCATTACCAACCGCTATTGCAATGATGCTACTTATTCTAAATAACTGAGGCATAAACCATGAAGTTAAAAATTAAAACCTTTTCCACATTTATTTTTCAACTAACACTAACCACTTTCCTGGTAGTCTACCTCTCTGCCTGTACGCCACCAACTGCTAACTCAACAGCAAGCGACTTCCCTTATTCCTTTGAAAAAGTAGCCGATAACACCTGGGTAATGCACGGCCCTCTTGAATTACCTAACCCTGAAAACAAGGGCTTTATGAACAACCCCGGTATTGTCAAAACCTCGGCTGGTCTGGTTGTTATTGATCCGGGTTCAACGGTACATGTTGGCAAAAGTGTTCTTGCTGAAATTAAAAAAATCAGCCAGCAACCCATCGTTGCGGTATTCAACACGCACGTCCACGGTGATCACTGGCTGGCAAATCAGGCAATCAAAGCTGCCTATCCTGACGCTATAATTTATGGTCATGTAAAAATGCTGGCTGAAATCAAAAACCATGCGGGTGAACACTGGGTTGATTTAATGTACAACATGACCGAAGGTGCCAGCAAAGGCACTGTTGTTGTCGCGCCGGAAAAAGCAGTAAACAACGGTGACGTCATTAAAATTGGCAACACGCAATTTATCATTCACCACACTGGCACTGCTCACACACAAACCGATATTATGATTGAAATTGTGGAAAACTCTGTGGTTTTTCTTGGCGATAATGTTTTCGCATTACGTTTCGGCAGAATGGTAGATGGTACCTTTCAGGGAAACATCTCGGCAATAAAACACATCCTTGAAAGCAACGCAAAAACCTGGGTGCCGGGGCATGGCTTAACTGGTGACAGAGCCATGGTTGAAGATTACCTTAACTATTTAACTCTGGTATACCAAGCTGCACGGCAAGCCTTTGAAGATGATCTTGATAGCAGTTATGTGCTGGCTATTTCCAGGCAAACAACTGTGGCTTATAAAGACTGGTCGGGTTATGACGAGTTACTGGGGCCACATGGTGCTCAGGCTTTTAGCGAAATTGAGGCAGCTGAGTTTTAATTTTTTTCGAAAATGAAGTTTTGCTTCGTTCCCACGCAGTGTGTGGGAACGAGTACAACGGTATTCCCATGTGTCACTGCTGCGTTCGTATGCGGAAAAATCAATTATACTAATCAGCCTTCTCCTTAGGGCATCTCTAAAAATTCATGATTGGCATCTTCGCACTTGAGAGACTCAATAACTTCGTTGAAAATCTTACAAATAGCCCAC
>CAZYCY010000024.1:0-12651 GCA_964646145.1 uncultured Thiotrichaceae bacterium | reverse complement strand
TCGTATTACATGAAGGGCATCTCTATTTTTAGAGGTACCCTGAACTATAGTGGTGAACAAAGCGGTTGTAAAAAACGATATGGTTTTAACAAAACAAAAGCAATCTAAAACCTCTTTAATCCTCAATTATCCATCATCAATCATCGATTAGAATTCGTAATTATTATGCGATGGCTTTTGCGTTTAAGAATATTTATTATTATTTTCCTTGCAGTGGGACTGATTTCGGCTGCAGTATTATTTAGTGTAATACGTGCGGTGCTGCCTCATGCAACAGCCTATAAAAATGAAATCAGTCAGGAAATCAGTCGTCAAATTGGCCTGCCGGTTAAGATTGGGTCTATTGATGCAGAAATTCAAGGGTTCTCGCCCAGATTAAAATTAATCGATGTATCTGTTTTTGATGAAGAAAATGAAGCCACGCTGTTTAATTTCCGGGAAGCTTTTGTTGAACTTGATGTTTTCTCATCAATAAGACGTGGTGAACTTATTGTCGCTGACGTGGGACTGGTCGGTGCGGACATATTAATAGAAAAATTTTCCGATACTGAGTGGGCTATTCAGGGTGTACAAATTGCCCGTGATGGTAAAACTGAGCTACCTGAACAGTTATTGTATGTCTTGCAAAATGCAGATTATTTATTGCATGACAGCAATATTCATTTTCAGGATCATACCGAAGAAAAATTAACATTAAAGTTATCAGAGGTGAATATTACGGTAGAAAATCATGATAACAAACATGCAATAAAGCTTTCAATGAATTTACCTGAGTTGTATGGGCATAATCTTTTTGTGGTGGCAACTTTACAGGGTGGTCTGGGCGCACTGTCTGGAGATATCTATGTAGAAGCAAATCAGCTAAAAACCAGGCAGTGGTCTAAATTGTTGGGAATAATTTATCAAGCAAACCCCGAGCAGTTGCACATGGATGTGCCGTTTACGAACCAAAGGATGGAACAGGTGAGTATCGGGGATGATGCGAATAGTAAAAAATTTAACTTTTGGCATGCGTATCAGGTTGACGCCATTGTGGATGTTGATTTATGGATTACGCTAGATAACAATAATATCCAGGCATTGACAACGCAGCTTGTCGCTACAAATTTATCAATCAGTAATAATAAAACAAATAAGCAGTGGAAAACGGATTATTTATCAACAAAAATACGTTATTTTTATGAAGATAAAAATTGGAACTTCACCGTTTCTGATTTCTATTTTGGTGCGCGAGCACAGCCTGCCTGGTTAAAGCCCGTTTCACTTATCGCAAGTTATGACAATCAGCATTATCATTTAAGCGCAGATTTTTTACCAGTAGATGATGTGCGGGCAATTGCAGAAGTATTTTTAAGTAAGGGTCAGTTTCCTGGTTTAGACAGATTTATGTCATATCAAATACAGGCAGACATCTTTAATCTCAATCTTAAATTGCCATCAGAAACACCAAAACAACAGTTATTGGAACACCTTGAGCTGGAAGCTGCGATCATTAACTTTTCAATGTTTGATAGTACAAACAATATCAGGCTGTCAGGATTAGATGCTTTTCTACATTATGATACAAAACGGGCGGAGATTAATGTTGCAACGCAAGACGCAGTTTTAGAGATAAAAGATTTGTTCAGGGAGCCCTTGTTTGCAAAGACGCTGCAAGGGGATCTGTTCATTGAGCATCAAGATGGTAAGTGGCAGTTAAGGAGTGACCAATTACAGTTACAAACCAAACATATTAATACCTTCTCACGATTTAATGTTCAACTGCTATCACCAGATAATATTCATATTGATGCACAAACTAATTTTTATGATGTTTACGGCAAATATATAAGGCACTATTTGCCAGTGGGAGTAATGTGGCCAGAACTGGTTGATTGGCTGGATATGGCAGTAATTGACGGTTACATACCAGCAGGATCATTTATTTTACAGGGTAATTTAAATGATTTTCCGTATTACCAGGACAACGGTGTTTTTCAGGTTCTGTTTCCTTTGCAAGATGCCAAAATACAATTTCTTGAAAACTGGCCTTTGTTGACAGAAGCTTCGGCAATGCTTAAATTTCATAATCAATCATTTTTTGCAAGTAGTGTGAAGGCAAAGACGCAGAATGCCGTTATAAGCAATGGTTCTGTACAAATTCTTGATTTAGATGATAGGCACATAACGGTTAGCGCACAAGCACAGGGTAAAACGGAGGACATACAGTCTTATGTGTACAGTAGTCCGCTGGATGCAATACTGGGTGATGCTTTACGATTATTTCAAGTTGATGGTGATAGTCAGGTATCGTTGACGCTGGAGATACCGCTTAATGCAGAAGCTAATACACCGGAAGCGGAAATTGCCATTGATGGGCAGATAGAATTTTTAAATACTGTAATATATTTTCCTGATTTAGGCTATGAGTTCAGTGACATTAATGGTGTTGTTAATTTCTCAGAGGATAGTGTTTCGCTAGATTCAATGAAAGTAAAAATGGATGATAATTGGATTTCCATTAGCGCTGATACTCAAAATGCTCGATCAGGACGTGAAATCGTATTTCATCTTGATGGTGTAATGCGAGCTGATTATTTGCTGCAATTATATGGCGGGCTGCCAGAAGGCTGGATTTCAGGTGAGTCGATGTGGCAAGTAGACATTGAAATACCATTCGAAGCTAAAGACTACCTGGTGCAGGTAAAAGCAGATTCAATGTTGGAAGGCGTAGCATTGCAGATGTCAGAGCGAGTACAAAAAGATTCTGATAGTAAAATTCGTTTTTCTGCAGAATTGGATATTCTGGAAAATGAAGGTTTGCAGATAAAAGCAAAGGCATCAACAGTGACAGACAGGGTTAACAATAATGAATCCGATACTGTTTTCGATTTGCTGGCGGTGCGCGATGAAGGCAAGTTTTGGCGTTTAAATATTGATTCGGATTTTGTCACTGGAAAAGTTGGCTTTACTGAAGGATTTGGTAAAGGCACAAGTGTTCAGTTGGATCTGGAAACCATTGATTTGCATGCCTTGTTTGCTGGTGTTGAAAATGATAATAAACAGACTCAGGCATTAAATTCGTCTGATTTTCCTCAGTTAAACTGGCAGGCAAAAAAAGTATTGTGGGATGAGCATGTATTCACTGATGTTAAAGTGAAAACAAGCGGGCATGAACATGGAATGCTGATCGATACCGTTTCATTTAAGGGCACTGCCATGGCTTTTGATGGGCATGGCAGCTGGTCGACATCCAGGCATGGCTTACATGAGAGTGTTCTGGAGGGAACAATGACCAGTAGTAATGTGGGTGATGCATTGGTTGGGCTGAACTTTTCGCCTAGCCTGGATCATGCTACGTTTACTTCGACATTTAAATCAAAATGGTCGGCCATGCCGCATCAGTTAACATGGGCAAATGTGGTGGGCAGTGCCTCTTTTGAAATGCTTGATGGTGAAATGCGCTTTGTTGATCCGGGTGCTGGTCGTTTGCTGGGTCTAATAAATATATTTAGATTACTTGATCGCCTGGCGCTTGATTTTGATGATATAACAAAAGAAGGATTTGTTTTTGATTCCATAAAAGGGGATTTTGAGTTTGTTAACGGCACAGGCTCATTACAAAACTTTGATATAAAATCGCGAGCAGCATATATTAGTATGTTTGGAGGCATTGGTTTAATTCAGCAAGATTATGATTTGTTAATGCATGTAAGACCGCATACTCACGGCTTGACCTTCGCTGGTGGTGCGTTATTAGGTGGCATTACTGTCGGAGTGGCCTTGGCGCTTATCCAGAAAATTTTTGACTTTAGCATCGTAGGGCATAATGTTTATTCAATTACGGGCAGTTGGGACGACCCTAAGATAGAAGAAATTATTCAACGGAATCTGATTGGTTACAGCATACATGAAGACGATTTTTAACATACTGAAATCTTTGCACAATACCTTTATCGGTAAAAACGGCTATAGTTCTCTGTTTTTCGTTAGAAAACTTATCAGTAGCCAGCTATTAATGGTGTCTTCTACTTCAATCGGGAAAATTTTAGGGCATTCTTCTTTCACGCCTGTGTCGTACAAAGGTCTCATGGCAAGTAGATATCTTTTGATTTTCAAATTCAGACTTCAATCAGTTGCAAGCATTGCTATTCTCTCTCTGCTTTTTATAACATCATTAAACGTTCAGGCGCAGGTTAATGTTAATGAGAATAATGAGCAGTGGCCCAAGGATGTGCCGTTTACGAAGCAAAGGGCGGATAAAGTCGTGGCTGGTGCTTTATCGCAGCAACAAAGTACAGCAAAACAGTTATTAACTGCGCAAGTAGCGAATACTGAGCTAAAAAACTATCCATTATATGCAGAACAATGGGATATTGCCCGAAGTGGAGAATCTGTCTTGTATTTACCGGCATTGAAGCAGATAGTTAACGCCTGGTTAGAGCATCGGCAGAAAAAAATAGAAATACGATATCCGGGTGGAGAGGCGGGCGAGTTATGGGTGCATGAGTTGACGGACTGGCTGGTGTCATTGGGTATTCCGTCAGATCAACTGGTGGTTATTGCTGGTAGTGGTGCGGATGACAGGGTTAATTTTTCCTTAATTAAATAAGATGAAGCCTTATGGGGAGTAGCATATGGACTTTTGCGAAAAGCGATCAAATAATTGTTATATATTCAGACAGGAGAGTGATTAGTGAGTAAAGTTGCAGCCATACAGATGGCATCTGGACCGAATGTAAAAGCAAATTTGGCTGAAGCTGAAAAGTTAATAAAAATTGCTGTACAGCAGGAAGCAGAGCTTGTGGTATTGCCAGAAAATTTTGCTATTATGGGGCTGGCAGAAACGGATAAGGTGAAAATTGCAGAAGATGCTGGGTCCGGACTGCTACAGGGTTATTTACAGGAGCAGGCTAGAAAACATAGTATCTGGCTGGTAGGCGGAACCATTCCAATCCGCTCCAGTGAGCCAGGCAAAGTACTTGCTGCCTGCTTATTGTTTAATGCGCAGGGTGAGCAGGTCGCCAGTTACAATAAAATTCATTTATTTGATGTAACTATTGAAGCCAGCAATGAAAGTTTCACCGAATCAGAAACCATTACACCTGGTGATAAAATTGTTGTCGTTGATACTCCGTTCGGGCGATTGGGGCTTGCCGTATGTTACGATCTTCGTTTTCCTGAGCTATTTCGTGCAATGGTTGATCGGGGTATGGAAATATGTGCTTTGCCCTCTGCATTCACCAGCCTTACTGGCAGGGTTCATTGGGAATCACTGCTGCGCTCACGCGCAATTGAAAATCTCTCATACATGATTGCGGCCGATCAGGGGGGGTATCACGTTGGTGGTCGTGAAACACACGGAGACAGTATGATAATTGACCCGTGGGGTCAGATATTAAATCGCTTACCTCATGGTGCAGGGGTGGTGCTAGCTGATATAGATGTTGCCAAGTTAGAGCACACCAGGAAGATGTTTCCGGCACTCAATCATAAACAGTTTAAATGTTCATTTTTAGAATAATTATTAACGAATCGGATGAAAAGGATACCGCTTATTAAAGACGCGTTATAAATACGTCCATTCAGTAGTATTAGCCATTGCTTTCCAGTTCGCGAAGATATTTAAATAATTTTCGTGCCGTAGCAGGCGTTTTGTTTTGTTGTTTCTCCTGTTGGGCAGTGCGAAGTAATTGATTGATGTGTTGCCTGTCAATTTCAGGGTAACGTGAAATCACTTCATTGAGTATTGTTTTGTTATTATCGATTAAGCCATCACGCCATTTTTCCAGGCGCTTAAAATGTGCTGTATTGGTGTCGTGACGATGTTGTATCTTTTTTAATTGACTTTCTATGGCATCGCTATCGATGGAACGCAATAATTTTCCTATAAACAAACGCTGTCTTTTTAGTCCACTTCGAGATTTTATTTTTAATGCTGTGGTTATTGCGTCGCAGAGTTCATCTGGCAAGTCTAATGAAAGCCTGTCTGCGTGTGAGAGTTTTAATATTTCTTCTCCAACATTAATTAGATGATGGCTGTCACGCTTTAACTGTGATTTACTGGGGCTGTGGTATTTCTGGTCGTCATATCGAGGCGCATTATGTCTGTTTTTATCGGCATCGCTGGTGTTAGAACTCATCGTCATTATCACTAATTATTTGTTGGGTGATATATTGTTCTTCATTATTAAAACGAATGCTTTCTAGTTGCATTCGTGAGTGTACTTTGCCGTCACGGTAGTTTTCTACAAGAACAGGTATGTTACTCAGTGTTGGAATTAACCAGATATGTAATTGCCGGTCTCTATCCGGATCGGTTCGCACCAGTTGCATTGCTTTATACTTTTTACCAGCAAAATTAATTTCTTTTATTGAAGTTAAAATAAAGTTGTAGTCTTTAATTTTACCTTTAAGTAGAGCACGGTACGAGTATTCCTTTGTATTTACATTAGCCTCTATCATTAGCGGAATCTGGAAAGAAAGAATATCCCATATTTCTGTGTTGGTGCTAAGGTTTATTTTTTTGTTTCTAACAACACCCGTTATTTTTCCATTGAGTGTGTTTTTATTTGTATTCCACAGGATATTGAAATTTTCATTTCTATTTTTTTTATCACCAGTTTGTGTGTAACTGTGTTTTGTCAGTAATAAGTTATCACCTGCTATATCAACATAGCTTACGGCCGATACAGTGCCCTTGGCAAGCATGCGGGCAAAGCCAACTAATTTTGTATTCTGGGTGAATTTATAGCCTTTGTCGGTATGGCTTAATTGGTAATGTGCTTCAGCAACTTTTGTGTTGAATTTTTCGATAGCGTATTGGGCAGTAAATTCGGGCAGAGCGTGAGCAGCAAGCACATTATGGGCGGATAGCGTGGTTGCTATAATCAATAATTGTGACAGGTGAAAAAATTGTTTTCTCATCATGTTTTATATGTATCGTTTAGTGAGCCTGTAGTGCTGTTGGTTGTTAGCTGATTGTTTTTCCATAACAAGGGTTCGGTTAAAGGTTTGTCATCAAGGCATAACTGATTTTTATCAAAGCTTAAACGAGCTTCAGCAATCATTTGAATAACCGTTGGGTATATTTGGTGTTCGACAAGCAAAACGCGTGCAGCTAAGGTTTTAACGGTATCGGCAGTAAGTACCGGAATTTTAGATTGTATGACAATGGGGCCGCTATCAAGTTCATGGTTGACATAGTGTACGCTGGCGCCGTGTACTGTGTCGTTATTTCTCAATGCCTGTTGGTGCGTATTTAGCCCTTTGTATTTTGGTAATAATGAAGGGTGTATGTTGATTAATCGATGTTGATAATGCTCAATAAATGTTTTACTTAATATGCGCATGAAACCTGCCAGTACCACCAGATCAGCCTGGTGGGCATCAATTAGCTGTATCATCGCCCGGTCAAAAGTTTCTCGTGAGGGGTATGACTTATGCTCGACTATATGGCTTGTAATGTTTTCTCTGGCAGCACGGTCAAGACCGGCAGCGGCAGCCTGGTTGCTGATAACGGCTTTTATTTTGGCATCAAGAGAGTTGTTTTTTATGGCATCAATTATGGCTTGCAGATTACTGCCGCCGCCGGAGATAAGCACGACTAGAGACAGTTTTTCCGGAGCTGTTTTTTTCACCATTAATCAGAAAACATGCTGCTTATTTGAAAATAACCCGCGCATTATTCGCAGCAGCCATGTCATCTGTTTTAACATTCGCGTCTACATGACCCAGAATCCAGGCGTCTTCTTGGTTTTGTTTAAGTGATGCGATAATGTCGCTTGCATCGTCAGTATTGACCATCAGTACCATGCCTACACCACAGTTAAAGGTGCGCTGCATTTCGCTATCTTTTACATTACCGTTTTGCTGTAACCATTGAAAGATTTCCGGTAATTGCCAACTGTGTGCGTCAATAATCGCTCGTGTGTTTTCAGGTAAAACCCGTGGGATATTTTCCAGTAAACCACCGCCAGTGATATGTGCCATGGCGTGAATATCAAATTCAGGCAGTAAAGCATGGATGGCTTTGACATAAATGCGGGTGGGTGCGAGCAGGGCATCGCCCAGGCTCATATTTTGCGATTGCTGCAGGTTGCCGACCTTACTATTAAAGCTGGCATTGATGTCGGCACCGCTTACTTCAATAATTTTACGTATCAGTGAGTAACCATTGGAATGCGGACCGCTTGAGCCAATGGCAATCATGGCATCCCCCGCTTTTACTTTAGAGCCATCAATGATTTTTTGTTTTTCCACCACGCCAACGCAGAAACCGGCAAGGTCGTAATCACCTTTGCCATACATGCCAGGCATTTCTGCAGTTTCACCACCGATTAAGGCAGCGTTGGATTGACGACAGCCTTCGGCAATACCTTCTACCACGCTGGCTGCAATTTCGGTATTTAACTCACCGGTGGCGTAATAATCAAGAAAATACAATGGCTCTGCGCCAAGTACCAGGATATCGTTAACGCACATCGCCACCAGGTCGATGCCAATGGTATTGTGTTTATTTAAATCAATCGCCAGTTTGAGTTTGGTGCCAACGCCGTCAGTACCTGACACCAGAACTGGTTGTTTATAACTTTCTGGCAGCTCAAATAAACCACCAAAGCCACCTAGGCTGCCTAAAACCCCCGAGCGGTGAGTGCTGGCAACACTGCTTTTAATTTTTTCGACAAAGGCATTGCCAGCATCGATATTTACGCCAGCATCACGGTAGCTAAGGGAATTTGATTGCTTGGAAGACATTGAATTTAGATACGATTCAAACCCAGGAATAGAGATTAAAATTAAAAATATCTTGCAAGTCCTTGATGCGTCTGACTATTCAAAAGACAACTTATTACCAATAAGGTGACCACGTTGTTTTTTAAATAGCCATACACAACAATTACTTACAACCTTTCTCAATTTTGATCTCTATTCTTGGGTCAAACCAGTTTGATCGTGTGATAAAAAGATGTGTTATTGTACACGCTCTCTGGTTTTTATTTACAAATTTTTCTTATATCACATGTTTCAAATATTAAATTTAAAAGCGAAAATGTCTATTTTCGTTGTTTTGCTATTCGTTTTGCTATTAATTTCTGCCCGGGCTGGCGCCGATGCTGCTACACAGCTTTATCAGGTAGAGATACTGGTTGTTGATAAATCAGCCAGTGTGCGTAATGCTGCCTTTAAACAGGGGCTGGATGAAGTTTTTATTCGCATTTCAGGAGACAGCAGCGTCATGGACAAGTTAAAACGTCCCGCTGCCTCAAGGTACGTTAGACAATATAGTTACGCACCAGTAGCGACACCACTGGTTAACCTGCAGGATGAATTGCTAGCCTATCGGTTAACCGTTCATTATAACGGCAGCCTAATAGAGGAATACTTGCAGCAGAATGGTTTTCCGGTATGGGGGGGGTATCGACCTGATGTGGTGGTCTGGTTAACAGTAAGAGATGGCATAAATGAATATGTGCTGAAACAAGGTGATTTGTCAGCATTAAAAACCGTAGTTGATGAAGCATTGGTTCGCCGAGGTATCCCTGTACAGTGGCCTTTATATGACGACAAAGACAAAAATATTCTAAGCATTGTTGACATTCGTGGTGGCTTCAGTGAACCGGTATTGTTAGCTTCAAAGCGCTATTCCAGAGGGCCAGTTGTAACCGGCAGCCTGTTCTGGAATGGTAAGTTATGGCAAAGCAGTTGGAGTTTGTTAATGCGCAATGCAGGGCATCATTGGCAAAAGCGCCACTGGAGCCTGGTCGATGATGATTATAAGTTGTTGCTAAATAAAGCGATTGATCAGGCGGCTGATGCTATGGGACTTGTTTTTGCCATTCGTGCCTCAGCCAGTCAGCAGCAATGGGTGACCATTCAGCTTAATGTTCAGGGTGTTAATTCAATTAAAAAGTATAGCCATGTTGAACGCTATTTAATCGGTTTAAACTCGGTGGAATCAGCAAAACCATTACGAATTGATGGTCAGAGTGTGGTTTTTGAAGTTACCCTTCGAAGCAGTAAAAATGACTTCTTGAGCTTAATAAAAAATGATGCAGAGCTGCGGCAGATAGAGCCTCAGGAAATAGCAGTACAGCAAGTAGTGGAGGCTAAATCATCGCTTGATTCTCCAGGCTCTGTAGAGGTACTCAATTCAAGCCTGCAAAGTGAACTGACAAAGCCGATAGCCGTTTATCATTTCCAGTTGCAGCAGCAGTAATTACCAGTAATAATCGTCAATAATAATCACCAATCGTAACCGTTATTTTCAATGAACACATTGATTCATCGACAACTGCCGTTAGCTTTCGAACCAGGTGAGTTATTTACTTTTGACAGTTTTGTAGCGGTTGGCAACGCTGTGGCAGTCTCTCTGGCTCAGCAAACGGCACTGGGAAAAGGCGAGAATCAGCTGTACTTCTGGGGGGAGTCTGGCTTGGGTAAAAGCCATCTGCTGCAAGCGAGTTGTAACCTGGCGGCAAAAAATCAGCAAACGGTGTGTTATCTAAGGCAGGCGGAAATTGCAGGTCAGTCTGCGGATATGTTTGATGGTCTGGAACAGCTGGAGTTGATTTGCCTGGATGAAATTGAAACCTGGCTAAACAGTGCTGCCTGGGAAGCTGCGTTATTTGGTTTGATTAACCGTGTTCGTGCAAATAATAATCGCTTGATTATGGCCTCTACACAGCCACCGGATGAAGCTTTTGTGATATTGCCTGATTTACGTTCACGCTTATCCTGGGGGCCGGTGTTTCAACTACAGAGCCTTTCAGACAAAGAAAAATATCAGGCCTTACGTTTCCGTGCCAGACAAAATGGTCTGGAACTGCCAGAGAACGTAGCGAATTATTTAATGCGACATTACCCGAGAGATATGTTTGGTTTATTTGAGCGTCTTGCACTGCTGGACAAAGCATCGATGGCAATGCAACGGCGACTAACTATTCCATTTCTTAAATCGGTGCTTTCTGAGTATATTAACCCAGCGGCCAAATAGGTTGTGTTCAGGGTATTCTTGATGCCCTAAGGACTCAGGATCAAATAACTTACGAAACTTAACTTGCCTTTTTGCTCCAGCTTGAATGATCTCAAATCGTTGCGTAGCGCAACTATGCGCCTTTTGAGATCATCCAATCTGAAACAAAAATTCGGCGTTAAGTTCCGTATCTTATTTAATCCTGAGTCCTAAATAACGAAAATCCCATGTCGCACAAAGCGCTCAATGTGCATTAATTATCAGCTTTTGATATCGAGGTTTGTAGTTGTTTCATCTGCTTGCCCATAAACCGCGTATAAAGAACCGTTCCTAAAAAAAACGTCAGACTGGTGAAAATTACATAAAACCCAATCATCTGGTCTTCACTGCTGCCAGCATACCAGACACCGACGATAAAGTAGAAAATAGCAACATACATCGACCAGGCATGTGTATAAAGCTTGCCTTTAAGTAAACCCATAAGTGGGAACAGCAGTGGTCCTAGTTGAAAGAAAATGATGATTGAAACAAGATGCTCCTCAAGTGGATCAATCAACAGATGCCAGGCAAACAGACCAAAAAATAGTGAAAAATAGCCGCACAGGGTTAACCATCGACCTAATTTTATATACGATTTTAATTTGTCGTGTGCTTGATTCATTGGTTTAGTTTTTTTGCAATAGTAGCAACGCGTCTGCCTATTGCCAGGCAAAGTTCGTGTTCTTCGTCACTTAAAGGGGACGCTGCCATGTTTTCTGTTAGGCGTGTTGCGCCGTATGGTGTACCACCGGTTTTTGTCTGGAGCAATGCAGTTTCGGTATAGGGCAGACCAACAATTAACATGCCATGGTGCAGCAGTGGCAGCATCATGGTGAGCAGGGTGCTTTCCTGACCGCCGTGCATACTGGTGCTGGCGGAAAAAACAGCAGCTGGTTTGCCGACCAGTTTGCCCCCCATCCACAAAGCACTGGTATTGTCAATGAAGTGTTTCATCGCCGCTGGCATATTGCCAAAATGCGTTGGGCAGCCGAGTATCAATCCTGCACATTCGATGAGATCATCGGTAGTGGCGTATAGTGGGCCCTGTTCAGGAATAGCGTCAGCGCTTTGTTCGCAAACAGGTGAAACATTTGGTACTGTGCGTACACGTGCTCGCAGCCCTTCAATTTCTTCTACACCACGGGCAATAATATTTGCCATTTCGGCAGTGCTACCACCCGGGCTGTAATATAAAATTAGTATTTCCTGTGCCATGGGTGTTGGTGTCATTTTAGTATATCCAGAACTTTTTCAGGTGGACGAGCGATGATGGCTTTATTGCCACTAATAACAATGGGTCTTTCAATTAAAACAGGGTGGTCTATCATTGCCTGGATTAACTGTTCACGGCTTAAATCAGGGTTATCCAGATTGTTTTCTTTATAAGGCGCTTCGAATGTTCTCATTAAATTTCGTGGTTCCAGTCCCAGCAAATCAAGGATATGATTAAGTTCAGCGATGTCGGGAGGTGTGTCCAGGTATTCTACAACAGAAGCTGTGATACCTTTGTTTTCTAAAATATCCATGGTTAATCGGCATTTGCTGCATTTAGGGTTGTAAAATATTTGAATTTCCTGGCTCATTATTTGTTAGTCCCCGGTTATAATTTCTTCTCCATTTTATCGGAATTTAATTACTTTGGCAGAAAACATTGCTTG
>CAZYCY010000023.1:6420-12735 GCA_964646145.1 uncultured Thiotrichaceae bacterium | reverse complement strand
TTAAAGGCAACGATTAATATAGACGCTACCCCGCTTGCAACATTAACTCAATACGACCACTTTGCTGAATTTTTGCCTGTTCTGGATCATCGGTTTCTGAGCTGGTGATGTACAGTTGTTTGCCATTGTCACCGCCAAGAGTACAGGCGTAGGGACGACCATGAGTGCTTACCCGGCTAATAATTTCACCACCTTCGCGCACCTTTACTACCTGATTTGTATTTGGGGTTGCCACCCATAGAGTGCCATCCGGATTAAGGCACAGACCATCGGGGTAAGCACCGTCAAGATCAGCCCAAAGCCGAGCATTACCAAGTTGCCCATCTGCGGCAATGTCGAAGGCAGTGATGCGCGAGGCAAAAGTTTCGGCAACAATCAGGGTACTGCCATCAGCCGTCATGCCCATGCCGTTTGGAAAGATAAGATCCCGTGCTGCAATACGTGGCGAGCCATTAAAGGGAATCAGGACAATTTCTGCACTTTTAACCGGCTCACCACCGTGCAGATCGTAGCCAAAATTACCAACCCAGGCCCGACCCTGAGCATCGACCAGCATGTCGTTGCAGTGAAAGCTGGCGAGTGCTGACAGGTCGGCATAATCCTCAAGTTGACCATTCACAATGCGGCACACACGCCGCTCGGTCATCAGCACTACTAATGCCGTACCATCGGGTAGCCAGCCAAGACCACCGGGAAGATCCGGGGTTTGAATAACTTCGATCAAGCTGCCATCAGGCTGCATCCGCAGTACACGCTGTGCATGCTGATCGGTGAACCACAATTCACCATTGAACCAGCGCGGAGCTTCCGGGAACATGAGCCCGGCAGCCAGCGTGATGCAATGAAACTGTTTAATCAGCCCAAGCTGGGCAATAATTTGCTCGCTAATTTGTGCTGGCGTTTGCTCGATATTAACCGTCAGCGCACTCGGACACGGCTCCAGATCAGCAAACTGACTGCGTAATAACTCGGCTGGCAGGAAATGTTTAGCGCGTAATTTAAGGCGCGAAAGAATCAGCTCATAATCGCCCTGTAGATGCACGAAATGAACATTAGCAGGATCGAGATTAAGGCGCTGACGATAACTTTTTTTTAGTGCCGAACAGGCAAGTACCGCTGATTCCTGTTGTTTAATGCGCTGTTGCAATTCATCTGCAAGCCGAGCCAGCCACGACCAACGGTCACTATCATTCAATGCTATACCGTTGCTCATTTTGTCAATATTATGCGCGCTGTGAAAATCGTCGGCATCCAGAAACGACCAGCCAAGCCGCCTGGCAAGTAGCTTACCAATGGTGCTTTTGCCGTTGCCAGAAACGCCAATCAACACAATAATCATGCTTTATCTGCCTTGCCACGCACTGGTATATCGCGTTGATACTGACGCATAATCAGGTTGGCAAGCAATCCCGTCCAGCCAGTCTGATGGGAGGAACCCAGACCCTGACCGGTTTCCGCATGAAAATATTCATAGAAAGTATAAAGTGGTTGCTCACTATTGGTAAAGGGAGAGGCGCTGCGCATGGCAGGAATGCTACCGTTCTCATCCTGCCGATACAGGGCAACCAGATGTTTGGCGATCATGGCGGCAAGCTGGCGCATATTAAGTTGCTGACCATCGAGTTGCGGCACCGCTACAGTAAAATCATCGCCCAGAAAATGGTGGTATTTTTCCAGTGCCTGAATCAGCGCATAGTTGGTTGGCATCCAGATGGGTCCACGCCAATTTGAGTTGCCGCCAAATAATCCAGAATTGGATTCACCGGGCACGTATTCAATATGGCTTTCACCAAGACCCGGGATATAACCCAGATCACGATGCTGCTGATGAATTTTACTGACACTGCGAATACCAAATGGTGAGAAAAACTCATCTTCATTTAACAGACGTTTAAGAATGCGCGGCAGTTGTGAATGATCGACCAGAGCCAGCAAATGTTCACCACGGTGATTTTCCCATTCCGGACAGGCACAGATATAGTTACCACGAAATAAGCCACCTTTATTTTTACGTAGCAACTGACGGAAACGCGGTGCTGCCTGTAACAGCCGCTGGTCGATAATTTCACAAGCGAATAACGGAATTAACCCGACCCAGGAATACACATCAACCCGATGCGCATCACCCTGCGGCGTGATCAGCAAATCTTTAAAAAACCCAGCATCATAATCCCATAAGGAGACACCGCCATCATCACTGCCAGCAATGGTGTCGGCAATGGAGATAAATTGCTGATAGCACTGGATGGCAATGTCTTCATACTCCGGGTTGTGGCGATTAATTTCCAGTGCCATGACCACCATATTGGCTGAGAACATCGCCATCCAGCCAGTTGCATCTGCCTGCTTCAGGGTGTAGCCAGGTGGCAGCTCACGCGAGCGGTCATACACCGAGATATTGTCCAGACCAAGAAAACCACCCTCAAACAGGTTGTGACCGCTGCTGTCCTTGCGGTTAATCCACCAGGAAAAATTGAGTAATAACTTGTGAAAAACACGCTGTAAATAACCAACATCACCCTCACCTCGCTGCGTTTGCTCGGCGCGAAATACTTTTAGCGCACCCCATGCATGCACTGGCGGATTGGTATCGCCAAAAGACCATTCATAAGCGGGCATCTGTCCATTGGGGTGTAAATATCGTTCATTCACCATCAACTCAATTTGTGCTTTGGCGAATTCAATATCGATGTGTGCCAGCGTAGCGGCCTGAAACGCCAGATCCCACGCAGCAAACCAGGGGTATTCCCAACAGTCTGGCATGGAGATGATGTCAGCGGATTTCAGGTGCTGCCACTGGCTATTGCGTCCATGGCGACGACTGGCAGGTGGCGTCATCCGGTCGCCGCGCAGCCAGCGCTCGACATCAAAATGGAAAAACTGCTTGCTCCATACCATACCGGCAAAGGCCTGGCGCATAATGGCATGATCCTCAGCGTTGGCATCGGGTAGTAGTGCGCGATAAAGCTGATCGCATTCAGCACGGCGCTGTGTGAATAATGCACTGCTTTCTGCAAAAGGCATGTCCAGCACCTGGTCGCTCAGCACCAGTTCAATGCTGCTGGTCTCTCCGGCGGCGACAGCCAGATGGTAGGCGGCAGCGAATTTTGTCCCCTGCTGCTGTGGATTAACCGCCTGTTGCTCACCGTCCACCAGATAACGGTGGAAGGCATCTTTGACCCAGGGTGAAGAATTGGGCATGCCCCACAAGCGTTGCTGATTGGACTCATTTTCGGTAAACAACAAATCGGCATCACCCTGACCATACAGGTACATGGTTTCAAGACTTCGATGTTGCGCTGTGACAGCCCATTGACCTGCTGCTGTATTCGCATTGCGGCTTATTTGCGGGCGCGATAATTCATCACCTTCTGCATCACCATTACCCCACGACCAGTCATTGCGAAACCACAATTGTGGCAACAGCCACAGCTCGGCAGACTGATCTCCGCGATTGCTCACACTAATTCGCAGATGAATACAACCGGGTTGCTTTTTAGCGTATTCCATGCGCACATCCCAATAACGATTATGCTCAAATACGCCACTATCAATTAGATTAAATGGTGCTTGCTGACGTGATCGCTGCTGGTTTTGTGCCACCAGTTCGGCATAAGGATAAGCGCTTTGTGGATAACAATAACGATAATCCAGATAGCTGTGTGTTGGCGTAGCATCCGCGTAGAAATAAACCTCTTTGACATCCTCGCCGCGATTGCCCTGATTGCCAGTCAGACCGAAGGCACGCTCTTTTAGAATCGGATCACGACCATTCCATAATGCCAGCGCCAAACACAGGCGTTGTTCGATATCACAAATTCCACCCATGCCATCTTCGTTCCAGCGATAGGCGCGTGAACGTGCATGGTCATGCGGGAAATGCTCCCAGGCGGTGCCATGCTCGCTATAATCTTCCCGTACAGTACCCCAGGCACGTTCGGATAAATACGGCTCCCATTGATCCCAGTTCCGGGTATCGTTTAGACGCGAGCGTTCAGCATTCGATTCGGGCTTTTGGTTTGCGCGTTTATTCATCATTTACTCCCTGTGTGAAATTTTTATAAGGATGTTTCCGTTTGAATTAACCACCAGGCTTGCAGTACCGTTGCCGCAGACCATGCCTGTACTGGCGCACCACGCGGCTGATGGGGCGGATCGCCATCAAAAATTTCACTGACACTGCCAAGCCCGGCATCAAATAAATGGTTCGACATGGGTTCGAGCAGCGAAAGGGCAGTCGCCGCATCATGGTGCAGGCGAAAATGTGCCATCACATAATGACCAAGCAGCCAGCCCCATACCGAACCATTGTGATAAGCCGCATCACGTTCTGCCACGCCACCCTGATAGATGCCCTGATAGCGTGGATCCTGTGGCGATAATGATCTCAGCCCGTAGGAGGTGTACAGCTGCGTTTGCAATTCATTCAGCACTGTAGCCGCTGCTTTTTTGTCGAGTAAAGACCATGGCAGGCTGAGCGCAAACACCTGGTTCGGGCGAATACTGCTATCGTTTCCCTCTGCTGTGTCCAACACATCGTAGAGCCCACCGCCTGTGCGTAAATATCGCTGAAAACCAAGTCGGGTTTGCTCTGCCATGGCGGCATAATCGTTGTCCGTTTCGCTGACTGCACTAGACTGCTGGGCAATGCTCTGCATTGCCATCAGTGCGTTATACCATAAAGCATTAATTTCTACCGGTTTGCCGGTTCGCGGCGTTACTGCGATGCCATGCACCCGTGCATCCATCCATGTTAGTTGCGTACCTGCTTCACCAATATGCAACAAACCATTGCTTTCATCCATATGAATCTGGTAGCGAGTACCGTGACGATAAGCATGGATAATTTGCTCAAGCACGGGAAACACCCGACGCAATGCATCCGCTTCACCGCCTGCCTGTTGATAGGCGTACCAGGCAAGAATAAACCAGAGTGACGCATCCACGCTGTTGTATTCGGCTGCTGCATTTGATGTCGCCGATTCGGGGAAACGGTTTGGAATCATGCCCTGGTCGACTGAGGCACTCCAGGTTTCCAGTATTTGCCGCGCCAGAGTGTGCTGCCCGGTCGCCAAAGTCAAACCGGGTAGCGCAATCATGGTATCTCGCCCCCAGTCAGCAAACCAGGGATAACCAGCAATAATGGATTGTTGCAGCGCACCTTTTTCAAGCGGGCGAGCGAACAAAAAATGCTGACTATTAATAGCCAGTTGATCTAGCCAGGCAGGTGCTTTTTTGTTTCTGAACTGTCGCAGCGAATTCAAAAACTGACTTTGGCGAAGCTGTTCCTGCCTTAATGCAGCGACTGGTTTTACTTCTGAACAAGATTGCAGTCCGGCGCGGACACCCAACCAGTCTTTAGTATTTAAGGTAAAGCTGGCCTGAGCAACGCCCAGGTGATTATCCAGCTGTGACAGACCACGCTCCTGCTCACGCGGCAGCAGTACACCATTTATCCAGCTGTGTTCCAGTTGCAATTCACCGCTGCTGATCTGGATAGACAATTGTCGGGTATCGGAATAACTTAGCTGTAGCGAGCGTTTATCCAGCAACTGTATTTCCGGCTTGATAGCACCGCTGACGGTTTGCCCATGATGGTCACGATGATTGACCAGCAGCTTGAGATGAAGCCGAACCGATGCTTCAGGAACCGGATCGAGCAAACGAAAAGCAAGCCATACCGCCGCTTTTCCCTGCTCCATAAAAATGCACTGTTGCAGGCGCACACCGGCAACAGAGTGCACCCATAACGGCAATTGACCATTAAGCCGGAATGATTCGATATGCTGGTAACCGCGTGGCGCAATCGCACCAGATTGCCAGTGGTTGCAACTTAATGGATAAAACTGACCATCAATTTCCAGCGTGGGTTCGGCTTTGGCAAACAGCAGATGGCGATCAAGTGCGCCATCAAGCGGCGTAATGAGCAAACCGTGATAACGGCGTGTTAATGAACCCGCTATAGTACCCGCTGCGTAAGCACCCAGCCCATTAGACAGCCACCACTCGTGAGCTTCGGCCTGTGCCAGATTGCCGCAGACGGCACGACCGAAGTTAATCATCCGCCCTCCCTGAAACCCGGATACAGCGTCATGCCACCATCGACAAACAGACTGATGCCGGTAACGTAATCTGAATTATCCGAAGCCAACCACAGCGCAGCGCGAGCAATGTCTTCTGGTTTGCCAATGCGTTGGTAGGGGATCAATTTAAGCAGTTCATCTGCCGCTTCCGGCGTTTGCCAGGCACTGGTGTTAATCGGTGTGCTGATCGCACCCGGTGAGATGCTGTTAACCCGTATCTTTTTTTCTGCCA
>CAZYCY010000023.1:0-6320 GCA_964646145.1 uncultured Thiotrichaceae bacterium | reverse complement strand
CGTTGCACACCTGCGTTGGCGACCAGAATATCAATACTGCCCCAGGCATCAAGCATTTGCTTAAACATTTGCTGAACCTGGTCTTCCTTGCTGACATCGGCTCGAATGGCTATTGCATCGCTGCCATTTGCTTTAATTGTTGCTACTACCCGGCGTGCATTTTTTTCACCACTAATGTAGTTCACCACCACTTTTGCACCGGCTTTGCCTAGTGCAATAGCAACGGCCTCTCCTATTCCTGAGTTTGCTCCGGTGACGAGTGCACGTTGACCCTGCAAAATCTCATGCGACATGGTTTTCTCCTTCTGTTTAATGAGTACGTTTATTCCTTTTACTCTTGTATAGATAGCGTATTCAACAGCAAAAAAACAGACCTTGTTGTTGCCTGACGCATGTTAACACAGCTTGTTGTTGGTTAAGGCAGATAGGGTTTCTCACATTTGTTCTGTATAAATTTATGCGCTTCAAAAATAATTTGGGAATTTAAGCCCAAATTTATTGACATCGAGCCGAGTCTGGCATATTATTTGTTTATCGACTAATTGGGAATTAAATCCCAAATTATAAATAGTCGCCAACAGGGTATTTAGCTCATACATAAACGTAATGGTTTATTTATGCCCTCCTCTTAACCTAATAAGTGATGACTACGCATGTTTAAAAATACTGTTTTCTGGATCATTGTTATTACCTTATGCGCCATACCGGCTTACATGCTTTTTTATAAGCTGTATATTGTTAAATTGCCTATGGCAAGCCTGATTCCTGAAGCGGTTTACCAGGTTGAAGTACTGAAAAGCGTTGAGGGTTATGGCAATGATATTAATATAAGATTTTACCTGCCTAAAAATAATGCCAGGCAGCAGGTGTTCAGTGAACAAAGCAATCACAGAGGCTTTGACCTGACCATCGCAGATACAGGTTTGAACCGTCTGGCACATCTGTCCGGTACGGCAATACATGGGGCACACTCTCTAAGTTATCGTTACAGTGTCAAGACATCCCATGTCCGCTATGACATTCCTGCCAACCTGACAATACCGGAAACTTATGCCGAGAGATTTGACCAGTATTTAATTGAAGAAGAAGGCATACAGGTCAATCACCCGCTCATTAAAGAAACGCTCTTCAGCAAGCTACAACTACCAGCACAACCCACTGTATTGCAGGCAGTTCAAACCATCCATCATTATTTACAACATGATTTGGAAAATCGCACATTTTCAGGTTATACCGATGCCTTAACCGCATTAAAACTTGGCGAAGCAAGCTGTAATGGTAAAGGCAGAGCATTTGTCGCAATGGCAAGACAGTTGAACATGCCGGCTCGCCTGGTTGGAGGACTGGTCTTAAACACGGGTAGCAAGCGCACATCGCACCAGTGGGTGGAAATTTATATTGAGGGACACTGGGTACCTTTCGACACCATCAATGATCATTTTGCAGAGATTCCGGGCAATTTCCTGACTTTGTATTATGGCGATAAGTCACTGTTTACGCATAGCGTCAACATCAATTTTGATTACACTTTTGTCATCACCAGAAGCCTGACGCAACGCGCAGAGGTAAATGAACTGCTCGGTGACTCACTATTGAATGCATTCAATATCTATGAAGTCTTCGAGAGACTGGATATTTCCCCCGGTTTTCTACAAATGTTGCTGATGCTGCCACTGGGTGCATTTGTCACCGTGGTATTTCGTAATGTATTCGGACTGGAAACCTTCGGTACTTTTTTACCGGCACTGATTGCCGCTGCTGCACAGGAAACCGGTTTGTTCTGGGGCATGGTCGGCTTTGTCGGTATTATTATTACCGCATCCATCGTGCGTCGATTACTTGAGTGGTTGCAGCTATTACACTCCCCAAAAATGGCGATCATGCTGACGGTAGTAGTGATGCTATTAATCGCGGCGGCAATAGCCGGTGTTGAATACGGGCTATTTTCACTGGCACAAATATCCTTGTTTCCTATTGCGATTCTCGCCATCACTGCCGAGCGCTTTGCCATCACCGTTGAAGAACAGGGCTATTTAAAAGCAATGAAAATTACCGCCATGACGCTGGTTGTTATTGTTGCCGCCTATACCGTGATGGACTCGCAGTTCTTGCAAAACCTGTTTTTCATGTTCCCGGAATTATTACTGTTTGTCATTGTACTGAACTTGTGGCTGGGCAAGTGGGTAGGTTTACGCTTATCCGAATTCATCCGCTTTAGACAACTGATTTTTGCGGAGAAAAAATAACCATGTCCTTTATACAAAAAATACAACAGTGGCAAGAAAACGCAGCACAAGTTTTATCCATGAACAACCGCAACCTGGATTATGTTTATTCTCACAATCAACGAAAAGATTTTCCAATGGCTGACGACAAGGTGCTGGCTAAAAAAATTCTATCCAGAGTCGGCGTAGCCGTACCCGGAAACTATTTATTAGTCGACTCTTTTTATAAGGTCAGTCAAATAGATGTTGACCTTCTCAAGCTAAATGACTTTGTACTTAAACCCGCTCAAGGTCGTGGCGGTGGTGGCATTCTTGTTATCACCGAAAAAGTCAAAAATGGCTGGAAAACTGCATCAGGAAAAACCATAAGCACTAAGGAAATCAAACGCCATGTTGCCGATATTATTTTTGGCTCACACTCCTTTGATAAAAGTGACGTTGCAATTTTTGAGCAGCGACTCATTCCTGCAGAGCTATTACACAAGCTAAGCCCCTGGGGTTTGCCAGATATTCGCGTCATTGCTTTCAAGGACAAATTGATGATGGCAATGTGCCGGGTGCCTACACGCGACTCTGGTGGTCGAGCAAATATTCACCAGGGTGCAGTAGCAATCGGTATCGATATTAAAACCGGCATAACCACCCACGCGCTACATAAAAACAAACTGATCACAGAACACCCTGACCATGGCTTGAACCTGATCGGACTGCAGTTACCCTTTTGGAATGAGGTGATTGAAACATCAAAGCTATGCGCACAAACCATGCCACTCAAATACCTGGGTGTCGATATTGCGCTTTGTGTTGATGGAGCAAAAGTGCTGGAAGTAAATGCCAGACCGGGGCTCGCCATTCAATTAGCAAATGACCAGGGCATGCTGCCCTTACTAATGACCGCAAGAGATGAAGAGAAATGAAAACTATCCTTTCAATTAACAAAACCTTTGTACCCATTTTACTGGCGTTGCTCGCATTGTATCTGGTTTTATTAAAAGTTCATGTTGAAGCGATCAGCACCAATACAGAAGTGACCCGCATTCAAATCCAATCTGCACAAGCAGGTGAAATGGCAGAGCAACACGAGCTTGATGATGAAAACGAGCATGGTGTATTACAAAATGAGTTGTATCGCAAAGGTCTTAACTACATTTCACAGAAAGAGTTCGACACTGCTCGCGAAGTAATAAGCAGTCTATCTGCAAAGGGCAAGCAACTGTTAGCTGACTTGTTAACAGGTCGAATGGAAATGGAGAAAAGAAATTTTGCAACAGCACTGCAACTGTTTGATGAAATTGTAGATCGGGGAGAGGCTAATATCAGCGTATATATGGCGCGAGCACGTACCCTAAACCGCTTGCAGCAACAGCAAAAGGCGATAGCAGATTATGACAAAATACTAACGTTATCAGCCAACCATTTTGGCGCCACCTTTAATCGCTCGTTAATATTCTCCAATCTCGGCGACTATGAACAGGCTGCAGCGGGTTTTCAAAGAGCAACCACCCTTGGCGCATCAAACAGACGTGCCAGATCTTATTCCAGACTTGCCAGTACCTTGGTAGATCTCCAGCGCATTGACGAAGCTGAAATAGCAGTGCATCAGGCCTTACGTTTTGCACCAGGTATGGTACGTGCGCGCATGACCCTGGCGGGCATCTATCTCGAACGCGGCGATACAGACAAGGCACTTATTGAATTTGACCGGGTACAAAGATTAGGGCCCGAAAGAGCGTCAGTTTATGCCACCCTGGCTCGAGTTTATTTAAAACACCAGCGCTATCAATCCGCAGAACAAATGTTCAATACGGCAATTTTACACCGCCCTGGCAGCATCAGACTGCGCATGGAGTTTGCTGAAATGTTAGATGGATTAAGACGCAGAACAGAGGCTGCTGCTTTGTATCATCAGATAGTGCTGCTCGACCCGGAAAACATCGATGCGCTGTTCCAGCTTGGCCGTATTTACTCGATAAAAAATGACTACTCTTTGTCTATGCAATATTACAATAAAGTGCTGGCATTAAGAGAAAACAATTCGCCACAAACCTGGTTCAACATCGGCCTGGTTCACACTTCAACAGAACACTACGAACAGGCACTTGATGCATTCAGGCAAGCCGTCAAACAAAATCCCGAATACGAGCAGGCGTGGAATAATCTGGCCGAAGTTCACATACAACTTGAACAATACGATTTAGCCATAGAAGCATTACAACAGGCCATTGCAACCAATCCAGAATACAGCATGGCCTGGTTCAATCTTGGCGTGGTATACACAAATAAAAATGAAACCGAAAATGCCATCGATGCCTTGCAAAAAGCAGTTGATATCAAACCCGGATTTTTTTCAGCACAACGAAGTCTTGCAGAGCATTTTGTAGCATTAGAAGAATACGAATCAGCAGAAATACTATATCGAGAAATACTCAAAACACAACCACACCGAAAAAGAATGTGGCACGACTTGGGCATCACTTTAAGAAAACAGAATAACACCGATGAAGCAATACAGGCTTTTGAAAAAGCTATTGATCTTGATGAGCAATATTTTCGATCCTTTACCCAGCTAGCCAGAATATTTTACCAGAAAAAACAGTATGACAAGGCAAAAAAATATTTAGAAAAAACCTTGAATATTCGTCCACAAAATACAAAAGCACGATATTTGCTAGCTAAAACACTGTTTCAACAACAGCAGTATTCTGCCGCATTGCGTGCAGCAAATCAGGTGTTAGCACTGAGATCTGACAGCCGTAATGCCAGGAGATTAATAAAACGCATTGAAAAGAAAATGGATGACAATGCGCTGCAACCGCAGGAACAAACAGCTCTTCCATTTAACTGGAATTCATAAAAGTTATCAAATACAAATTAGGACAAAATAAGATGAACATTAAAAAAACAATACTTTTCCTGCTGATGATTAGTTTAAGCTCAACGCTCTGGGCGCGAACCTATGTTGATGTAAGCTCCGGTCTGTCATACAACTCAAACATTTATCGCAGCCCTGCAAATAGTTATGTCGATTTTTTTGCCGACCGCACTGGTGGCATTACAGTCAACCCTATTGTGCAATCCGGGTTTTTTGTACCACTAAAAGCGGATGTGACTTATGAAAATCTCCTGCATAAAAAGTGGAATTTTATTGCCGACTATGACTTTAGAAGCCATCTTTATCTAAACGAAACGTTCAGAAATGCGAATCAGTACAGACATAGAGGAACACTGGGCGCACAGTACAAAATTCACAATTTTAAAAAGCGTAAAAGTTCAATATATGGTGGACTTATTTTAGGCGATCAACAACGTGATTATTATGACCGTGACACGGGCAAGAACAAAGTAAGAGGCGATTCACTGGATGATGTTTCAGATCTGTACAGTTTCTCAACGGTTGGGGCAGAATTTGAATATAGATATTGGCGAAAACTTGACTGGAACTTCAGACTGGGACTAACCGTGGAGCAACGCGACTATGCAAAAGTCACCATCGGTTCTGAATACGACCACCTGTTCACCCGACTTAGAATAGACTATAATTATCGCTTTAATCGTGTCTTCAGACTGGCGCTGGATTATTCTTTCACCATGCAGGAATACGATGAAAGAAGTTCACGTAACCTTCATGGTCAATTATTCCCGCGTCACCCTGCGCTTGAATATCACTTCAACAGAATTGGTTTTACCATCACCCAACGGATCGACAGAAAACTTCGGTTCAGATATGGCTATGAGCTAACCACGCGTGAAGACAAGTATCTCGGATACAATGATTACACACAACATGAATTTTATGCTTCGGTACGCTATCGGGCAACGCCAAAACTAACCATGAGTGCCAGCGCTATAGTAAGGGATATGAACTATCCTAATGCATGGAATTTTGATCGTGACCCAGCATTACATCCGGCGATTACCGATACCTCGCATAAGTCTGCGCTAAACACTAATCTGCTAGCCGAAATCGATTACATACTGAATAAAAGAGTGTCTTTATTTGGCTCAATAGCTTATAGGAATAATGATAATTCTGATGATCGATTCAATTATGATCGAACCATTTTCATGATCGGGGCTAACATTAAGCTATTATAA
>CAZYCY010000022.1:0-12762 GCA_964646145.1 uncultured Thiotrichaceae bacterium | reverse complement strand
TCTCGGACAAGCTCCTAGGCACAATATTACCTAAATCCTGCAAGTACTCGCACACATATAGCGTAAGCTCTTGCTCCATAGAACACAAAAAATTTTTGGTCATCACAATAAGGATGACACTCAAATTTTAAAGTTGCTCTACGAATCAATATCTTGCACTCTAATATGCACGATCACTTATAGGATTTAGCTATTAATTTAAAAATAATTATTATTTAGGAGTTATTGTGATGCAAATTACAGCTTCAATGGTTAAAGAATTGCGTGAACGTACTGGTTCAGGCATGATGGAATGCAAAAAATCGCTACAGGAAACAGATGGAAATATCGAAACAGCAATAGAAAATATGCGAAAATCTGGTATGGCAAAAGCCGATAAAAAAGCGGGTCGTGTTGCTGCTGAAGGTCGTGTTGTTATAGAAATTAGTGAAGATGGGAAATCTGCAGCCGTGGTAGAAGTAAACTGCGAAACTGATTTTGTTTCTGGTGGTGATGATTTCCTGTCATTTGTCACCGCAATTGCAAAAACAGCATTAGCCAATAAGCCAGCAGATATTGCAGCCTTGTCTGAACTGACACTTGCTGGTGCGTCGGAAACAGTGGAAGAAGCACGCAAAGCGAAGATTGCAAAAATTGGTGAGAACATGCAGCTTCGTCGTTTTGAGATACTTGAGACGACTTCAGGCATCTTTGGCAGCTATCTACACGGCGCCCGTATGGGTGTGCTTGTTGAAATGTCAGGCGGAAACGACACACTGATTAAAGATGTTGCTATGCATATTGCTGCAAGTAATCCGCTATGTGTTAGTGAGGCAGACGTCCCCGCCAATGTTCTGGAAAAAGAAAAAGATATTTTGCGCGCACAGGCACTGGAAAGCGGAAAACCCGCAGACATCGTTGAGAAAATGCTAACAGGTCGTATTCGTAAATACCTGGCAGAAATAACCTTGCTTGGTCAGCCTTTTGTGAAAGATCCGGACAAAACAGTTGAAACACTGCTTATTGATGCAGGCGCTACGGTGAATAATTTTGTTCGTTATGAAGTAGGCGAAGGTATTGAGAAAAAAGTAGAAAACTTTGCTGATGAAGTAATGGCACAGGTTAATGGTTAATGATGTGTGTAGGGGCGGAATATTTTCCGCCTTTGGCAACGTATAAATAACACAAAAAACCGGGGCATCTCCCGGTTTTTTGTGTTGCATATGTAGAGACAAGGCATGCCTTGTCTCTACGGCAGGGTTAGTAAGCAACAATAATTTTAAAGCAGGTATGTAATGTCTTCCAGCTATAAACGCATTTTAATAAAACTTAGTGGTGAAGCCCTGATGGGTGAACTCGATCATGGCATTGATGCTAACATGCTAAAACGTGTTGCCTCAGAAGTTGCAGAAGTTGTAAACATGGGGATTGAGGTTGCTCTGGTTATTGGTGGCGGTAATATTTTTCGGGGTGCCGGGTTGGTTCGCTCTGGAATAGAACGCGTCACAGGCGATCATATGGGAATGCTGGCAACGGTAATGAATAGTCTGGCAATGCAGGATGCACTTGAAAAGCAAAATATGAACTGCCGCGTGATGTCTGCAGTAAAAGTTAATCGTATGTGTGAAGAGTATGATCAACGGCGTGCGTTAAGGCATCTTGAAAAAGGTCGTATTGTTATTTTCGCAGCAGGCATAGGCAGTCCATTTTTTACCACCGATACTGCTGGTTGTTTACGAGCTATAGAAATAGCTGCCGATTGCATTTTAAAAGCAACAAAAGTTGACGGAGTTTATGATTCTGACCCGGTAAAAAATGCCAATGCAGTTCGCTATGAAACCTTGACTTTTGATGAAGTACTTGAGAAGAATTTACAGGTGATGGATGCGACGGCAATTGTTTTATGTCGTGATAATAACCTGCCATTACGAATATTTAATTTAAACCATACTGGTTCACTGCCAGCAACAATGAAAGATAAAACTATCGGCACATTGGTAGTGATGGAGGACGGTTAAGTGATTGAAGAAATTCTTAGTGATGCACAAACACGTATGAGTAAAAGCGTTGATTCATTACGAACTGAGTTAACAAAAATAAGAACTGGGAGAGCACACCCCAGTTTGCTTGACCAGATCAAGGTGGACTATTACGGCACCGACACAGCAATCAATCAGGTTGCTAATGTGACGGTAGAAGATTCAAGGACGCTGGCGGTTGCTCCCTGGGAAAAGCAAATGGTTGCCGTGGTTGAAAAAGCCATTATGAATTCAGGTCTGGGTTTGAATCCATCGACCGCAGGCAATCTGATTCGCATTCCTATGCCACCGTTAACGGAAGAGCGTCGCCGCGAATTAGTAAAGGTTGTAAAAGGTGAGGGTGAAAGTGCAAAGGTTGCTATCCGCAATATCAGACGTGATGCCAACAGCGATTTTAAAGACTTGTTAAAAGAAAAAGACATATCTGAAGATGAAAGCAGACAGGCTGAGGATAATATACAAAAGTACACCAATAAATTTGTCGCCAGTGTTGATGAAGTGATAGCGGTAAAGGAAAAAGAGTTAATGGAAATATGATAATTGAGAATTGAGAATTGAGAATTATCACAGAACGTGACGAATCAGGGGACAGCCGGTCATTATTGCCACGACATGTTGCCGTTGTCATGGATGGTAATGGTCGTTGGGCAAACAAGCGGCACCTACCTCGTGCAGCAGGGCATAAAGCGGGTGTAAACGCAACGCGAAAACTTGTTGAATTGTGTGCAAAGAATAATATTGAGGCATTAACAATTTTTGCATTTAGCAGCGAAAACTGGAATCGCCCACAAACAGAAGTGAGCAATTTGATGGCATTATTTGTTTCTACAATAATGTCTGAGGTAAAGAAACTTCATAAAAAAAATGTACAGGTACAATTTATTGGTGAACGCAGTAGGTTTTCTGAAAAACTGCAAAGAAGTATCAATGATGCGGAAGCGTTAACACAAAATAATACTGGCTTGCATTTAAATATTGCAGCAAATTATGGTGGTCGTTGGGATGTGGTCAATGCCTGTAAATTACTTATAAATGAAGTACAGAATACAAATAAAGCAATACAGGACATAGATGAAGCGTTTTTTAATTCATTTATGATGCTAAATGATGTTCCTGCACCTGATTTATTTATCCGCACTGGTGGTGAACAACGAATCAGTAACTTTTTAATATGGCAGCTAGCGTATAGCGAGCTATATTTTGTTGATACTTTATGGCCTGATTTTTCAGATAAAGACCTGGAGGCAGCTTTAAATTGGTTTGCAACCAGGCAGAGGCGGTTTGGAAAAACCGGACAACAAATAGTAGCAGTGAATAATGAATAATAAAAAACAAGGATCATAAATACACCTGGAATTATTCTAATCACATTATTCATTGCTATTCACTATTCACTGTTTTTAAAAATGTTATATAAACGTATCCTAACCGCTATCCCGTTTGCAGCATTCGTATTCTGGATTATCTTCTTTCAGCCCACTTCTGTGTTTTTCTTTTTTGTTTTATTCATAGCAAGCATCTGCGCATATGAATGGGCAAAGTTATCGGGTGTTAAGAATAATATAGTACGATTACTGTATGCAGTAGCCATAACTGCAATTCCATGGAGTTTGAACCACTATGCTGCCAGCTTCGCTGCTGATTATGTTATGTGGCTAATCTACGTTGCAGTTTTGTGGTGGTTTAGCATTGCTTACTTCCTTAAATTCGCAAAACCAAAGCCACCTGATGCAAAACTAAAGATAGATAAATTATTCATTGCCATTATTGTATTGCCAGCTACCGCACTTGCAATGCAAAAAATACACGCTCTGCACATTGTTGCAAACCTGGCTATAGATTGGGCTGGGCCTAAATGGTTGTTTTATGCTTTATCGCTGATCTGGATAGCCGACATCGGTGCTTATTCTTTCGGTAAAAAATTTGGTAAAAACAAACTTGCCCCTTATATTAGTCCTGGCAAGACCAAAGAAGGGCTTATTGGCGCGGTCATTGTCGCCTCTCTTTATGCCTTATTGGCTAGTTATTATTTTGAGCTTGATACAGAAAGAGCAATGTTATTGATATTGCTATCAATAATTGTCACTTTTATTTCGGTTAGCGGAGATTTGTATATCAGCTTCCTAAAACGAGAAGCGGGTTTGAAGGACAGTGGCAGGATACTACCTGGTCATGGTGGCATGTTAGACAGACTTGATAGCATACTGGCTGCTATGCCGGTATTTATTGTTGGCTTCAACTTGCTCATACTGCCTGACGTAATGTGATGCAAGCAGCGATAATGCAAATAACATTGCTCGGTGCCACCGGAAGCATTGGGCGCAGCACACTGGATGTGATTGCTCGCCATGCTGACCGATATCAGATTTATGCATTAACTGCCAATACTAATGTGGACGCGTTAGAAAATTTGTGTGAAACATGGAAGCCGCGTTATGCAGTGATGTTTGATGAACTTTCAGCGACCCAATTGCGCAATCGTTTAAAAAGAAAAAGCATCAACACTCAGGTGTTAAGCGGTGAAGATGGGCTACAGCAGGTGGTTGAAAATGTAGAAGTTAACTGCGTTGTTGCAGCCATCGTCGGTGCAGCCGGACTGGTGTCTGCGCTGGCTGCGGTAAAAGCAGGTAAACGTGTATTACTGGCTAACAAAGAAGCACTGGTGATGTCGGGTAAGCTGTTTATGGATGCGGTCAGAGAAAATGATGCATTATTAATGCCGATTGATAGTGAGCATAACGCTATTTTCCAGTGTCTGCCAGATTCTTTTTCACTTCAACAGTCATCGGTTAAAATAACAAACCAGCAGGAAAAATCTGGGATAGAGCGGATTTTGCTAACCGCCAGTGGTGGTCCATTTAGAACTTTTTCTGCGACCGAGCTACATGATGTTACACCAGCACAGGCGATCAACCATCCAAACTGGGATATGGGAAATAAAATCTCGGTTGATTCGGCAACACTGATGAATAAGGGGCTTGAGCTGATAGAAGCATACTGGTTATTCGATATGGATATTGATAATATTGACGTTGTTGTGCATCCACAAAGTGTGATTCATTCTATGGTGACATACAGTGATGGCTCAGTACTGGCACAATTAGGTAATCCGGATATGCGCACACCAATAGCGCACGCATTGGCGTGGCCGGAAAGAATTAGTGCTGGAGTTGAACCACTGAATATATTTGATGTCGCAAAACTAGATTTTGAACAACCGGATTTAGAACGTTTTCCTTGCCTAAGGTTATGCTACCAGGCAATAAAAACAGGTGGCAGTGCAAGCATCGTATTAAATGCAGCAAATGAAGTTGCTGTCGCCGCTTTTCTGGAAGAAAAGATTGGTTTTACTGATATTGCATATTTAATAGAGAAAACATTAAATAAAATCAGCATAACACAGGACATAAATTCGCTTGAAAGCATACTTGAAGTTGATGCTACAGCGAGAACAATAACTAATGAATACATTGCAGCAATGCATTAGTTTTTTCCGAAAATAAACAAAAATAAGACATTTTTAACTTTTTCAGTCGCATTTACTTGCGTGTATTTGCGAAAAGATAATGTTTTATAAATAAAGTTTGATGCAGTAATTTATGAGTATTTTATACAATATCTTTTTTTTCATCCTCGCTATCGGCGTGCTGGTTACTTTTCACGAGTTCGGGCATTACTGGGTCGCTCGTAAAGCGGGCGTAAAAGTTTTACGTTTCTCTGTTGGTTTTGGCAAGCCGCTGTTTACCTGGCGTAGAACAACGGTTGAAGGTGACGAGATAGAATACATTGTGGCAGCAATTCCTCTGGGTGGCTACGTTAAAATGCTTGATGAGCGTGAAGGCGAGGTGTCAGATGCAGACAAAAAACGTGCCTTTAATAATCAGAATGTCAGTACGCGCATCGCCATCGTCTTCGCTGGTCCGGCTTTTAATTTCATATTAGCCATTTTTTTATACTGGGTTGTGTTCATGTTAGGTTCCACTGTTAATCGCCCATTAATCGGTGAGACTGAAGTGGGTAGTATTGCTGAAAAATCCGGTTTTAAAATGCGTGATGAAGTCTTAAAAGTGGGGGATAGACAGGTCAAGTCATGGGGCGAGTTCAGGCTGGCGGTACTGGATCAGGGGCTGGATGGCGGTAATATTCAGGTTCTTGTACGTGATATCGACGGCATTGAAAGCGGGCGTGAGCTAGCACTTGGTGAATTGCGTTTACTGAAAAAAGAAGGTGATATCTTTAACCTCATCGGCTTTTCGCAGTGGTGGCCGCAGTTAACAGCCGAAATTGGTGGCGTAATAGAAAATAGTGCAGCTGAGAATGCGGGCTTGCAAAAAAACGATGTGATATTCCAAGTTGACGGCGTAGAAATAGATCAGTGGCTTAGCCTGGTCAAAATAATTCGTGAGAAGCCAAACCAGGCCATGCAATTTGTAGTTTTGCGTGATGGCATTGAAAAATTGCTTACCGTCATTCCACAAAGCCGGAAAGTTAACGACAGCGAGCAGGGTTTTATTGGCGCATACCAATATATATCTGATGAGGTGAGACAACAGCTGGTCACATATATTGATTACTCACCATTTGAGGCAATAACAAAGGCCACGGTAAAAACCTGGGATATGTCTACTTTAACGCTTCGTGTTTTATGGCGAATGATTACAGGCGAGGCAGCGTTGTCTAATATTTCTGGGCCAATAACAATTGCCACGTACGCAGGAATTACCGCAAGCATTGGTCTGGTTTCATTTCTATCATTTCTTGCCATAATCTCTGTCAGTCTGGGCGTGTTGAATTTATTGCCAGTGCCAATGCTTGATGGCGGGCATCTGTTTTATTATTTAATTGAAATAGTTAAAGGCTCACCAGTTTCAGAAGCATTTGAATTAAGAGGGCAGCAGGTAGGCATTGTTCTTCTTGTACTATTAATGAGTATCGCTATATTTAATGATATACAGCGTTTAGTACAGTAAAAAGGGAAGTTATCGCTGTATGTTATTTGTTATTCGTATCCTCCGTGCCAGTTATAGCTATTGCTCCCCCTTCTGTGCTTACATGATAAATTTGCCCTTTAGTTCGTCATCGGTCACTAGCCATTGTCGACGATTTTTTCGTTTATTGTTTGTTGCTTTATTATTTAACAGTGTCCTTGCGCTATCTGTGCATGCGGATACGTTTGTGGTAGATAAAATAAAAATTGAAGGGCTGCAGCGATTGCCTGACGGGACATTGTTAAATCACCTGCCCATTGTTGTAGGCGATCCTATTGATGACAATCAAGTTACCTTTGCTATTAGTGAACTATATAAAACCGGTTTTTTTGCAGATGTAAAGCTTCTGCGTGACAACAACACCCTGGTTGTTAGAGTTGTCGAGCGACCATCCATCGCCGAGGTAACGTTTTCAGGTAATTCAGATATCGATGATGATGCGTTAAAAAATGCACTGACTGATATTGGTGTGACGCGTGGACAAATTTATAATCGTGCATTACTTGAGAAGTTAACATTAGAGCTTGAACGAGTCTATTTTAGCCGGGGAAAATATGGCGTAAGAATAAATACGGAGATCACAGAACTCGACCAGAATCGAGTTGATATCGACATTACTATTTCAGAAGGGCGGGCAGCCTTAATTAATCACATCAATATTATCGGCAATTATATGTTTGATGATGATACATTGCTTGGTGAACTTGAATCTGGCATACCACCTGCATGGGCGATATTGTCTTCAGCGGATGAGTATTCAAAGCCAAAATTAAGCGGGGATCTGGAAAGGCTTCGTTCTTATTATCTTGATCGCGGTTATATAAAATTTGCTATTGAATCCACGCAAGTATCCATTTCACCAGATAAGCAGGATATTTACATAACCATTAATGTTTCTGAGGGTGATCGTTATACCATTTCATCCTCTGTTTTAACTGGTGAGATGGTGGTGAATCGTCGAACTATGGAAGCGCAAATGCTAACGCGACAGGGTATGGTTTTTTCAAGGAGTTTAATGGTCACAACAAAAAAGCGGCTTGAAGATATGATGGGAAGGATAGGTTACGCTTTTGCCAGGGTACAGATTAGCCCAATCATTGATGATGAGAAAAAACAGGTTGCTTTGACTTATCACGTTGTTCCAGGTGAAAAAATTTACGTTCGTCGTATTAATATTTTTGGTAATGAAGCTACCCATGACAGTGTTTTCAGGCGTGAAATGCGTTTAATGGAAGGTTCTATTCTGGCCAGTCATCTGCTGGAGCGTTCTAAAATTCGTATTCAACGCTTGCCATATGTTGGTTCGGTGGAAATTTCTACCATACCGGTACCCGGGACAAATGACCAGGTGGATTTAAAAGTGCAGATCGTGGAGCAACTAGCAGGTAGTTTTAATATCGGTGCTGGTTTCTCGCAAACTCAGGGCTTTGTTTTTAATGTGGGCTTAACTCAGGAAAATTTATTTGGCACTGGTAAACGCCTTATTCTGAACATTAATACTGATCGTGCTAATACAATATACAGCGCGGCTTTCACTGATCCGTATTACACACTGGACGGTATTAGTCGAACCATAAGTGTTTCGTTTCGAGATCGTGATGCTGCTGAGGAGCTGATTAATAATTTCCAGACTACTTCGGGCGATTTAAGCATCAGTTACGGTATTCCACTGACAGAGTTTAGTACCCTTGGCTTGGGTTATGGTTATAGTTACATCAAGATTATCCCGTCAGCGATAAATCCTTCAACCGATGTGACAGAATTTATTGAGAGTCAAAACGGTCAAACCGCGTTTAATAGCTTAACCTTAAATGCCAGTTTTTCACATGATACCCGAGACCGAACGATATTTGCTAGCAGAGGCTCGCAACATATTATTGGGATGAATATGACCATCCCTGGCAGTGAACTGGAATACTATAAAGTATCATACCGAGGTAAAACTTTTATCGGTATAACCAGTGCTACCACATTGTTATTGCGAACCAATCTAGCATTTGGCGATGGTTATGGCGATACTATCGGATTGCCGTTCTTTGAGCGATATTTTGCAGGTGGTATCCGTACCGTGCGGGGGTATGAGTCTAATTCACTAGGTCCCAGAGATCCTGATCCCAACAATAATTTTGCCATTGGTGGTAATATGCGTGTTACTGCTGGTGCTGACTACATATTTCCAGTACCATTTGTTGAGAAACCGCCCAGTTCTTTGCGCTTGAGTGCGTTTTTTGATATAGGTAACGTGTTTTTACAAGGTTCTCCTACCTTTGATGCCGGTGCAAACGAAACCGGGTTTCAACTTGATCAGTTAAGATCTTCGGTTGGGCTATCAATGGTATGGATATCACCGATTGGACCATTGCGTTTCAGTTATGCTGAAACACTTAATGATGTATCAGGTGATGATTTACGAGCTTTTCAATTTAGTATAGGTGCAGCCTTTTAGGAGTAAGTGGTGAAAAAATTAGTATTAAGTGTTTTATTAATTGCAAGTTTTGTTTCAACGATTGTAACGGCAGCAGATTTAAAAGTTGCTGTGGTGAGTGTAGAAAGAATATTAACCGAAGCACCGCAGGTCGAAGCGGTGAATGCATCCATGTTAGAACGGTTTGGACCGCAGCGTGATGCTTTACAAGCATTGGAAAGAGAAATCGTACCAATGCAGGAAAACCTCAAACGAAATGAACTGGTGATGACGGAAGAAAAATTAACAAACCTGAGAAATGAGATTGTCGCTAAAATTCAATTACTCAGACAAAAAGAAGCGCAGCTAACGCAAGAAGTCGCGCTGGTAAGAAATCAGGAGCTTGCCGTTTTACAGCAGCAGGTAAGGAGTATTATTAATGAAATTGCCAAAAAAGGGAAATATAACCTGGTATTAAGTGAAGGTGTTGCTTATGCAGATGAAAAACTTGATATTACCGATAAAGTGCTTGATGCCATGAAGGCAGCTTTTAAAAAATAATTACGAATTACGAATGAGCAATTACGAATTTAACACGAACTCGTAATTTGAAATTCGTAATTAGAAAAATGGCAATAAAACTTTCTGAGTTGGCAAAAAAAACTAACTGTCGCCTGCACGGTGAAGATTGCCTGATTGAAAATGTTGCCGACATTCATCATGCAAAAAAAGGTCTGTTAGCTTTTGTTTACAATCTGAAATATCTCGATGGCATAAAGTCTACTAAAGCATCAGCCATAATTATTAAACCTGAGTGGCTGGACGAGTGGACGAAAAACTGTAATAAACCGGCATTAATTTCCGATAACCCTCGTTTGGCTTTTGCCAAAGCAGCGACATTATTAAACCCGGTAAGTATTTCTGATGCAGGTGTATCAGCAAGCGCAACGATTGCGAAAGATGTTTCTGTGCCTGCTTCAGCGAGTATAGGACACAACGTTGTTATCGAGTCGGGCGTTAAGTTGGGAGAAAATGTTCAGATAGGTTCTTGTACAGTAATTTCTCACGACTGTAGTTGTGGTGATAACACCGTTATTTACCCGAATGTAACCATTGCTCATAAAACAAGAATAGGTCACAACTGTACTATTTTTTCAGGTGTTGTAATTGGTAGTGATGGATTTGGTTACGTGAAAGAGGGTGATGCTTACATAAAAGTCCCGCAAATCGGCAATGTTATCATCGGCAATCATGTTGATGTCGGCGCAAATACCTCGATAGATCGCGGTGCCTTGTTAGATACCATTATTCATGATGGCGTAAAGCTCGATAACCAGGTTCATGTGTCGCATAATGTTGTTATTGGCGAGCATACAGTTATATCTGGCTATGCGGGTATAGCAGGTTCATCCAAAATTGGTAAACATTGCCTGATTGGTGGTGGTGTCGGTATCCGCGATAATATCGAAATTGTGGATAATGTCGTGATTACCGGTAGAACTTTTGTATCATCATCAATAAAACAAGCGGGTTCTTATTCATCCAGTGTGCTGCTTGATACCACCAGCAACTGGAAGAGAAACGTCATGCGATTCAAGCATCTGGATGAAATGGCTAAACGTTTAAAAAAATTAGAGAAAATAGTAGAAAAAATATCCAGTGAATAGTTGCCAGTAATGATACAACCTTAAAAAAGCAGCAGGTTCAACTGCTTTTTTAAGGTTCAACTATTCCAAAAAAATATCAGGAGTTTTATTTTGAGTGAAATGTATATTGAAGAAATCAAACAGTTTTTACCGCATCGGTATCCTTTTTTACTTGTCGATCGGGTGCTGGAATGTGTGCCGGGTGAAACCATAACAGCAATTAAAAATGTTACCGTTAATGAGCCGCATTTTACCGGGCATTTCCCGCAACAGGCGATTATGCCAGGTGTTTTAATTATTGAAGCGCTTGCCCAAACAACTGGTTTGTTAGGTTTTCGCACCATGAGTGAAGAGCCCAATAATGATCTGCTATACATACTGGCAGGTGTTGACGGGGTGCGATTCAAGCGTCAGGTTGTGCCGGGTGACCAGCTAATGTTAAAAGCGAAAATCGAACGCCGCTCAAAAATTATCTGGAAGTTCTCCTGTGAAGCCACGGTAAATGGCGAGTTATGTACGGCAGCTAATCTGTTGTGTGCGGCTTCACCAAAAGACAAATAAATAAAATACAGAAGATAATAATAAAGCGATAAAAAATGATTCATCCTCAGGCAATTATTGATTCAACTGCAAAAATTGCTGCTGATGTCATCATTGGTCCTTTTACGGTTATTGGAGCGAATGTTGAAATTGCTTCAGGCACCGAAATTTCATCACATGTGGTGATAAATGGACCAAGCAAAATAGGTAAGAATAATCGAATTTTTCAGTTTGCCTCGGTAGGAGAAAAGCCACAGGATCTTAAATTTAACGATGAACCGACGCAACTGATTGTTGGTGATGGAAATACAGTTCGTGAGTACGTCACCTTGCATCGTGGTACCCCTGATGGTGGCGGTGTGACACATATCGGAAACGATAATTATTTCATGGCAAGCAGTCACGTCGCCCATGATTGTGTTATTGGTAACAACATTATAATGGCAAATGCAACCGCACTTGCCGGTCATGTCACTATTGAAGATCATGTAATACTTGGTGGTTATACCACAGTGCACCAATTTACTCGGATCGGCGCACATGCCTTTGCCGGTTTTTCTACAGCAATTGATCGTGATGTACTGCCATTTTTTACAGTAGCTGGTAACCGTGCGCGCGCCATTGGCATAAACAAAGAAGGCTTGAAACGACGTGGTTTTTCAGCAGAAACGATACGTGCGCTGCAAGATACGTTTAAATTACTCATTAAGTCCAGTTGCTCACATAAGCTTGCACTGAAGAAAGTTGAAGAAATTGCCGTGCAGGATGACAATGTTCGCATGATACTGGATTTTCTTGATACTAGTGAGCGTGGCTGGATTCGGTAGTTCTTTACTACGCCGTCATGTGGGTACTGGTCAAGTCAAACCGGACATTTTTTAAATACAGAGGCATGTACATTTTTGTATTTCATTCTTCAATCTATGCAAATAACGCATGTTGACTGGCTCCTCCCCATGCTAATGCATGCTCAGGTCAGCGTTCGCGACACTGAGACAACAGCATAATAGTCTGTGTTCGCCTTAAATTACGGTTCTACACTCTCGTTCCCACGTGGCAACGATAAACGAAATAACAAACTTTGACAAGGTTTGTTATTGGTTTGTAATTTATATTCTCCGTACTCAAAAATGCCCGTTTAGAGTGCGTAGATTTTCGTCAAGGGC
>CAZYCY010000021.1:0-12834 GCA_964646145.1 uncultured Thiotrichaceae bacterium | reverse complement strand
ATGCAGAGAAATATTATGAATTGAATAAGAATTCACATTAAAGTCATGTAATTAAGCTATATTTCTAGATCTCAACCTCAGCATAACTCAGTCATATTACTAAGATTAAGTTAAACTAAGCCATGCAAAAATTATTCTCAACTCAGCCGGAATTCTTTGTCTCGTCCTCAATGCTTAATCACTCAATTCGCCACTCCCTGGGTGATGCGGAAGCATTACTTGATTGGCATAAAATAAAAGAACACCTTTCATCAATCTATAGCGCAAAAACAGGTCATTCCAAACCAAGCGAGAAAACGGTGTTATTGAGTCTAGATGGGCTGATTTTTATTAAGAATAACTAAAGGGCACCTCTATTAATTCCATCCTTAGGTGCGTAAACGACACATCCGTGTGTCACTTTTCGTGAAGATGAATCTTGAGTCCAAAATATGCCATATTTTCGTTGAAAATCTTCGCCATAGCCCACTCACGTGCCCATGTTGAAAATACTGGGCGCCTTAAGCTGACATATTTGAGAGATACAAGAGATGCCCTTAAACCTAAATCTTGCGAGTGCTCGTACACATATAGCGCAAGCTTTTGCTCCGTATAGCAAGTTAAAATTCTCGGTCATCACAATAAGGATGACGCTCAAATTTATGTTGCTCTACGAATCAATATCTTGCACTCTCTATGCACGGTCACTTGCAGGATTTAGGTAAAAACTGATCGGATCTAATAATAAGTAGAAAATCTGTCTTTAAATCATGGGTTATGCTGAGAGCTCTTTATAAAACAGGGTATTCTATTGAAAGGTTAAATTCTCCATTAGAATTTATTTTCAGGACAAGAAATTTATGGGCAAAAATAAAATATTATTTGTTGATGATGACCAGCGTTTATGTCGGCTTGTAAAGCGCTATGTTGAAAATCATGATTTTATTTTAGTGTCTGCTCACAGTGCTGATGACGCACATAAAATGTTAGCTGATAACGAAGATGTATCATTGATATTGCTGGACATCATGCTTCCGGATAGAGATGGATTAACATTGGCACAGGAAATTCGACACCAATTGAATACGCCGATTATATTTCTTACTGCAAAAGCAGAAATAGATGATAAGGTTCATGGTCTGGAGGTAGGTGCCGATGATTATATTACCAAACCATTCGAAGAAAAAGAGCTGATTGCCAGAATTCAGTCTGTGTTGCGTCGAACTCGGGCATCGCAGTCGCCACAATTAAATAAAACGCATGCAAATTTTGCAGGTTGGAGTCTTCACCTGATCAATCAACAGCTATATTCACCTGATGGTATTAACATTGGGATCACCAGCACAGAATATCGCCTGTTATTAGCGCTTGTTAGCAGACCCAATGTTACCCTTCATCGTGAGGAAATACTAAACATACTTTCAGGTCGCGAATGGTCGCCACTGGACAGATCTGCTGATATGGCAATATCTAAGTTACGTAAAAAACTTACTCATCATTCACACAAGTCAACTTTAATCCAAACCATAAGAAATAAAGGATATCAACTTAGTGCTGAGGTTGATTTTGTGAGTTACTAATAATGTATAATTCTTCATTACCCGTTAGTCAACAAACACTGCAGCTAGTATCTTCAGAGCATCTATTTATATTGTATTTACGCATCTTTTCTGCAAGTGTTGTCCTGCGTAAACCCAATGATTCGGCTGCGTGTGCGATAACACCACCGGTATTGTCAAGTGCTTCTTCTATAATTTTTATTTCTACACTGGATATATAGGCTTTAAGATCAAAACATTCAACAGGGGAATTAATCTGAGGGGTATTGATGTTGCTTACTTTGATATAGTCAGATTGAAATTCGTTATTAGCTAAACCTGATGGTTCAATACCTTTGTTTTGCAATGAAATGTTTGCGGTTATTCTTGCTGGCAGGTTATTCTCGTTTACCAGTCCATTTGGGTGTTTTATTGACATTCTTTCAATAAGATTGGCTAATTCACGAACATTGCCGGGCCAGTCATATTTAGACATTGCAATAACAGCATTTTTTGTAAAACGAACAGAATTTTGATTTGTACGTTCCAATCTTGATATTAGTTCTTTTGTTAATAGGGGTAGGTCACTGATGTGATCACGTAAGGCAGGTACTTTGATTGGGAAGACTTCTAGCCGGAAAAATAAGTCTTCGCGGAAGTCTCCTTTTTTTACCATGTCTTCAAGGTTACGATTTGTAGCAGCGATAATTCGAACATCAGCCTGCACAGTATGTGTTCCACCAACACGCTCAAAGACACGCTCTTCCAGCACCCGCAGCAGTTTTACCTGCATTGCCATCGGCATTTCACCAATTTCATCCAGAAAAAGTGTGCCTCCTTCAGCCATTGAAAAACGCCCCTGTCGAGAGTTGATGGCGCCGGTGAAAGCGCCTTTTTCATGACCAAATAATTCAGACTCAAGTAAATCTGGAGGAATAGCACCACAATTTATGGGAACAAAGTTTTTATTGCGACGGTGAGAAAGGTAATGAATGTTTCGAGCAACAACTTCTTTACCGGTGCCGGAGTCGCCAAGTATTAACACATTGGCACTACTACTTGCTACCTGTGAAATTTCTAGTTGAACTTTTTTTATTGATTGGCTATTGCCAATCAGACTTTGCTGCACTTCATTTTTGACATTAGCCTTCATGCCGGTAACCCTCAGATGAAATCTAGTTGGATTTTCTATTTGGTTGCATTTCGTTTGGTGCCACTTTTAGTATTGATGATAGTGCAACTGGCAAATAAATGGCAGCTGAAAAATGGGTTTAATGTAAAGATATGTAAATCTGAAAAACAATAAACAAATAAAAATCAATAACTTATATTTATTGTTATGTAAGAGGTCAAAATTACGTCAGGACGAAGAAAATTTTAGTGCTTTTATATGGTGATTTGCAGGTGCAGAGGATGAGTTCAACAAACTGTAGATAATGGGCACCTCTATTAATTCCATCGTTAGGTGTGTAAACGACACGTCCGTGTGTCACTTTTCGTGAAGATGAATCTTGAGTCCAAAATATGCCATATTTTCGTTGCAAATTTTCGCAATAGCCCACTCACGTGCCCATGTTGATAATAACGTGCGCCTTAATCTGACCTATTTTGAATCTCAATCTTCACCTCTAGAATAAATAGAGATGCCCTAATATTGGCTTTCGTGCCTTTGCAGCAAGCTCTGAAAAAAACCTTACATTAGCGTAAGACGAATCTTTTCAGTTAGGTCAAATTTATTATAGGGTTTTGGTAACAGTTCGAAACCATGATTTCTGATTGTTTGTTTACTGCCGAGTACGTCTTCTGTTGCGGTGGTAAGCAGTATTTTAAGCTCAGGGAATTTCTTATGTGCCCAACTGGCAAGTTCATGTCCGTTCATGTTGCCAGGCATTAGTATATCAGTAAACAATAAATCGATATTTTTATTGGTTTCTAACAGTGCCTTTGCCTGGGCGGCATCTTGAGCCAGTAGAATATTAATGCCTGATTTGTTTAAACATCGTGCCGCAAACTGCCTTACCCCAGGTTGATCTTCAACAATAAGGATGGTTGCTTTTATATCAGGTAGTGTGTTGCAAATGTCTTCTTTAGTTTGTTCAGCTGGTATATTCTCGACTATTGGGAACTGTAGATAAATGGTTGTTCCTTTTAAGGGCTTACTGTGTATTATCAATTCTCCACCTGATTGTTTGATGAACCCATATACCATACTTAATCCCAAACCCGTGCCTGAACTGGTTGTGTAAAAGGGTTCAATCGCGCGCTTCAATACATCTTCTCCCATGCCTAATCCGTCATCTTTTATATATATGCATATGCATTTTTTACCAAGATCATTATCAGCATTACAAATGATTTCATGCGAACGCTGTGTGACCATAATTTTAGCGTTAATGCTTAGTTTTCCGCCATCAGGCATGGCATTTCTTGCGTTAATAATGATATTTAATAGCGAGCTTTCAAACTGTGCTGGATCGACAAGGATATTCGGCAGGCGAGGGTAAATATTTATGTGTAATATTATCGATTGACCAACGGTGTTTTTGAATAGCTTATGGAATTTATTTATGGTGTTTTCAATGTTGACGGAAACAGGTGAGATTGATTTTTTGCGTGAAAATGCTAATAACTGTTTGGTTAATTCAACACCGTCTATAACGGCTGAATGAGCGTCTTCAATTAACTCCCTGCACAGGGTACTGATGTGTTTGTTATTAGCAATTGACTCCTGGAGGAGATCCAGATTACCTTTGGCAACGGTCATCAAATTGCCAAAATCATGAGCTATTCCACTGGTTAGTTGACCGATAGCCTCCATTTTATTGTTATGAACCTCCTGTTCTTTTTGGAACTTTGTTTCTAAAATTGCATTTCTTGCCTTAATCAGATATTGAATACGATAAGGGAATGTGTTCCAGTTCATGGGTTTGCCGATAAAATCCGTTGCGCCCAGGGCATAAGCTTTTTCGATGGAGGCCGAGTCATCAAGTCCGGTGACCATGACGATAGAAATATCAGTGTCGCCATAAAGTTTGCGAATTTCATCACATACTTCAAAACCATTTATCCCAGGCATATTTACGTCAAGTAACACCAGGTCGGGTTGGTGCTGCTTGATACGCTGCAGCGCGTCACTTCCATTTTCGGCTTCTTCAATTGAATATGTCTCATCGCTTAAAAAATCCCGCATTAACAGGCGAATGGTGGCATCGTCGTCAACGATTAATATATTTGGTTTTGTCGATGTGTTGCTTTGGTATAGCATGGTTGAGTCCTGTTGAGGTTCTCTGACTAAGTTAAGGGCACCTCTATAACAATGAAAAAACAGAGCAAATAATTCGCAATTTGCTTTATAACGCAACCAAGTTTACACCTGATGGTATGAGCACCCTGATTTATTTTAAAGAAACATTTATGTTGCACCGTGTTGCAAAACTCCGTAGTATCGCTGGATTTCTTATACTACTCTAGAGCGCTAAATGGAACACTTAATCACGCCGTATAAGGGCAAACTAATCAACCTGCTACTGGATGATGCTGGCTCCGAACACATTAAAAATGAATCAGAGTTCTATCCGGCAGTGACGCTTAACCTAAGACAGCAGTGCGATCTGGAGCTGCTGGTTACTGGCGCATTATCACCCTTAACAGGGTTTATGAATCAGCACGAATATGAATCTGTTGTTGAAAACACAAGCTTGCTAGACGGTACTGTCTGGCCGCTCCCTTATTATCTTGATTTGTCAGAACAGCAGGCGACTAAAATTAATGTTGGCGACAAGCTTGCACTGCATGATATTGAAGGTTTTATGTCCGCAGTTATTACTGTCGAAAGCAAGTGGCAACCAGACAAGAATAAAGAAGCTGAAAGTATATACGGTACATTAGATACAGAGCACCCAGGGGTTGAATACCTGATGAATTCGGTGGGTAAGGTTTATATTGGTGGCAAGGTTGATGCCATACAACTGCCATTACATTATGATTTTGCAACACTTCGTTTCACACCAGAAGAATTACGTCAGCATTTTGATAAATCAGGCTGGCGTTCAATCGTGGCTTTTCACACCAGCAAACCAATGCATGCGGTACATTATGAAATGACCATGCGTGCCTCAAAACAGGCAAATGCCCACATCTTAATTCACCCGGTTGTCGGCATGGCAAAACCCGGTGATTTACATTATTACTCTCGGGTGCATTGTTATCAGGCAATATTAAAGCAGTATCCTAAAAGTCTTGTGTCATTAGCATTGATTCCGATAGCAATGCGTATGGCAGGTCCAAAAGAAGCATTGATGAATGCGATTATTCGGCAGAATTTTGGTTGCACACATTATATAGTGGGTACTGAACATGCTGGTCCGCCAAATGTGCGTGACTCAGATAAGCGGTTTTATACAACTGGTGCTTCACAGCAATATGTTAAACAATTTGAAAATGATATTGATATTAAAATCATCAATATTGAAGAGCTTTGTTATGATGAGGTCAGAGAGAAATTTATCGCTCGAACAGATATGTCCACGCAAGGAGAGAATGTCACAGTGAGCCAGGATGGTGGTGCGAGCAATAAGCAGGCATTATGCAGCAGCGAATCATTTTCTAATAGCAGAATTATTAATTCATTGCTAAAGCAGGAGGATATACCACATTGGGTGACCTATCCTGCCGTTTTAAAAGCATTGCAGCAATCTTACCCGTCACGCTCAAAGCAAGGTCTGACATTGTTTTTTACCGGACTTTCTGGTTCTGGTAAATCAACACTGGCAAGAATTATATACGCAAAGTTTCTTGAAGAAGGCAAACGAGCAGTAACCTTGTTAGACGGCGATGTAGTCAGACTTAATTTATCCAGTGAGTTAGGCTTTTCAAAAAAAGACAGGAATATAAATATAAGAAGAATAGGTTATGTGGCTAGCGAAATTACTAAAAACCGTGGTGTAGCTATTTGTGCGCCGATAGCACCCTATAAAAATACACGACGGGAAGTCCGTAATATAATTGAAGAATATGGTGCATTCATAGAAATACATGTTTCAACTTCACTTGAAGAATGTGAAAGTCGAGATAGAAAAGGTCTGTATGCAAAGGCTAGAAAGGGAGTCATTGCTGAATTCACCGGAATAAGTGACCCTTATGATGTCCCTGAAAATCCTGAAATAAGGGTTGATACAGTTGATGTGAGTCCAGTGCAGGCGGCACAGGAAATTTATTTATATTTAATTCGTGAAGGGTATATTGGTTAACTTGTCTTGCGAACTAGAATAATGGGCATCTCTAAAAATAGAAGTGTGCTTTAGGGAATGCAGAAAGTAGTGCATTTTTTACCCAAAAAGGTGCTGTTTTATGCGTCTCCATCCTTATGGTTCGTAAACGCCACATCCGTGTGGCACTACTCATAAAGTGTGCTTCTATTTTTAGAGATGCCTATACTTATAGAAAAGCCCTTAATTTTCTAAAAGAATTCAGCGAATAGTGTTAGATATTTCGACAAACAGCGATAACTATGCTAAAAATCAGTTCATGAATAATAGATTACTCGTTGTAGAAGATGATCCGGGGCTGCAAAGTCAAATACGCTGGTGTTTTGAAAACCATGAGGTTTTACTGGCTGGTGATCGTAAATCTGCCATAGAACAAGTTCAAAAAAACAAACCTGCTGTTGTTACTCTGGATTTAGGTCTACCACCGTATGAGGATGATACCAGTGAAGGCTTTGCTACTCTGGAACAGATTTTAGAAATTGATCCTGAAATAAAAGTAATTGTCGTGACTGGTCAGGAAGAACGTGATAATGCGGTAAAAGCTATCGGTTTAGGTGCTTATGATTTTTATACCAAGCCGTTTGATTCAGAAGTTATCAGCGTTATTATCAATCGGGCGTTTCGCTTATTAGAGCTTGAAGGTGAAAATCAGGCACTACTGACCGACACACCCAGTCAAGAATCATTTGAGGGTATCATCGCCTGTAGTCCTCAGATGCAAAGTCTTTGTAAAGCCATTGAAAAAGTAGCGCCTTCAGATGCGACCGTTTTATTGCTTGGTGAAAGTGGTACGGGTAAAGAACTCTGCGCCAAGGGACTGCACACACTCGGCGCAAACAGTGAAGGCAATTTTATTGCAATAAACTGTGCTGCAATCCCCGAGACATTGCTTGAAAGTGAATTGTTTGGTTATGAAAAGGGGGCATTCACCGGCGCCAACAAACAAACACTTGGTAAGATCGAATATGCACATAATGGCACACTGTTTCTTGACGAAATGGGTGATTTGCCTTTTACCTTGCAGGCTAAATTATTGCGTTTTTTACAGGAGCGTGTGGTTGAACGTGTTGGTGGTCATCGACCGATACCGGTTAATGTGCGCGTGGTTTGCGCCACCCACCAAAACTTGCGTGAAAAAATTGAAAAGGGTGATTTTAGAGAAGATCTTTTTTATCGTATTAGTGAAATCCCGTTAGAAATTCCTCCGCTTCGTGATCGTGATGGCGATGTCATTATTCTGGCGCGTTTCTTCTTTGAGCAATACAACGAAACTCATGGGCGAAAACTACGCGGCTTTAGCAAAGACGCATTAAACGCACTGGAGTCTTATTCTTGGCCGGGCAATGTACGCGAGCTGCAAAATCGAATTAAACGTGCAGTTATCATGACGGATGGCAAACAAATAAGTGCTACTGATTTAGAACTGGGCAGCACTTCATCAGAAGCTATTAATTTTAATTTGCGAGAGGTTCGTGAAAAAGTTGAAAAACAGACTATTTTGTCTGCTTTATCGCATGCAAACGGCAAGGTTGCTCCTGCCGCAGAGTTGTTGTGTGTCAGTCGCCCAACACTTTATGATTTGATGAAGAAGTTAAACATAACGGCTTAATAAGCTTGAATTCAAGTAATAAGGTTGCAGCAATAGGGGGAAATAGTATTCTGGGTATCTCTATTTATTCTGGACTCTTTGTGTCGTCCTCAATGCTTAGGACTCAGGATTAAATAAGATGCGGAACTTAACGCCGAATTTTTGTTTCAGATTGGATGATCTCAAAAGGCGCATAGTTGCGCTACGCAACGATTTGAGATCATTCAAGCTGGAGCAAAAAGGCAAGTTAAGTTTCGTAAGTTATTTGATCCTGAGTCCTTAGGGCTTGTCAAGAAATAAATTGATCATTTTGCTTGTCTATCCTTTCGTCTTCAGCGTTGCTAAAAGGGTTGCATACAACGAGTATGCGCCCAGGCTGTCGAAATATACCAATTAAAGCTAATATTAAATTACCATTTATTGGCTTACTTATTCCACACAAAAGCACGGAAACCATGCATGCTCTTTTAGACACAGAGACCACGGAGAACACAGAGATTACTAATTAATTACCTCTGTGTTCTCCGTGGTCTCTGTGTGTAACGACGTGCGATAACTCAAGCAAAAAACTGCGATAACTCAAATATTGAATATTTCATAATATACAGCCTTTACTTCATCATGTGGAATATAAAACACAAAATAACAGCTTTTTAAGTGTCCTTTGAACATGATAAAAACTAGGTTAAAAGTCGCCTAATTTTGATTTTTTTCGAGGCAAATCCCTGCATGGAAAAACAACAAAAAAACCTTGAAATATTGACCAAAATAAGGTGTGATATAAGCACCTCTGTATCAAGTAAAAAATGGGTTTTTTCGATGCAACAACAGGCTAATTATAAGGTGATTCAAATAGCTTGAGTTTACGCTGAAAAAAGGGTGCGCTTTTATCTGGATATTACACTTATTTAACAGTCATTTGAGGGGGTGTTTATTTGCTCAGCATATGCCTTGCTAATGCCACGATGTGTAAGCAAATATAGAGCTGTATAATCGTTTAAACCCAGGAAGTGTTACCAGTACAGTAACGGCTTTAATCGCCTTGACACAGCTTATTAGCTTTATGCCATTGATATGAGTTTATTTTGTTGGATCAGGGTCTGGGATGATGCTTTTTTACTTAATTATGTTTTTTTCCATAATCTATAGGATTATGCGTTCCGTCAGTAAGCCGATTATTGGCTATGTCTTCGATATCAAATAACCTCTTTCAATCATGGATTTAGCCTCAATCGCGTTTAAACTCTTTTTCTCAGCACTTGCTGCTGTTATTCTGCTTGTACTCTTACACGATGCCAGCCAGGCATCAAAAACAGTCTTTGCAGTATTAGCCATCCCTTATATCGTATGGGGTCTACTGCAAAACTGGAAAGATCCACCTTAATCCTGTTTCTTTGTAAACGGTGGCTCTAGCTCATGTCGTTGCTGTATTCGCTCACACTGTTCGCTAACTATATTTTCCAATATCAAGTAGTTTTTAATTTGCCTGGCGAACTGGTTTCTGTTTTTTTAACTAAACTGAACCCATACTTCATTAGTATCAGGCTCAATGGCTACAATTTGACCGGCTAAGGATCGAGTACCAGTACCATCATTATCAGCCACCGTTTCATCATCCACAATATAAGCATTATTCTTCACATCTGGCTGAGTGATTGAGCCATCATTTTTAAACAGAAAGATACCTGGCCTGGTATTGACTGTTCGTACACCGGCGATACCTGCTGAATTATCAACATACTCGTCAGCACGTCCCAGGGCTTTTAAAGTTGTCGATACGGTGCCAGGCACAGCGTTTCCAGAAGTATCCAGACAAACCAGCGCACCGGCATAAATAATTACTCCGGCAGCTACTGGATGATTAAATTGGTCACCACTGCGGGTGAAAGTGTTTCTATCTTTTGTTAATGGCATTAGTTATTCTCCTGTAAGGTTTTAAGGTAATCTTCTGGCTTGATGTTTAGCTGTTTACAGATAGCAAGTGCTTCTGAATCCAGCTCATGTGTTGAGCCTGTAAGTAGTGCACCATGGGTGCTTTCGAAGTCTTCAAGTAGTGTTTTTTTGTAGGCTTCAGGATCTACTCCGAGATGTTTACACACGGCTATATCTTCAGCACCTAAATTAACCGCTGGTAATTTAACGCTGGATAAAACAGCGTAGCGTTTCTCTGAAAGTATTGCTTTTCTAACGCCTGATAAATTTCCAACGCCACCCAATGCGGCAATCGCTGTACCATCACCTTGATCGAAGGTCAGGGAACCATCTTCAAAATAGTTTATTTCATTCATTTTTTATCCTTGGTGATGTTATAAATTTGGCTCACTGACAGGTTGTGTTTTTTCGCCAGCTCATTATGATTAGAGCCACTAAAATTCTCTATTATCTGGTGATGTAAAACCGCTTTATATTGTTGGTGCATTTTAGGAAAATAAATTTGCTTACCACCAAACTCATTTGATAAAGCGACGACCACTTTTCTAGCCTGCTCTTCTGCAAGCACAGGCACATCACCTTGCTGAATAAAGACAGCTCGAATGGTTGTTTGCATCTTCAATAAGGTCTTCACCGTTGCTGATCCGATCATCTTCACTTTAATCTAATGACAAAACATCTGCCCTTTAAAAATATTGCAGACGGCAAGGCTCCAACTTTTTCCACCTAACCACCTGTACCGCCTGCAATTTCCATCAAGATTTGATCAGTGGATGAATTCTGATCCAATCTTTTTTGATGAACTGGTTACCTCTTCAGCCGCTCGAACGCATCACTTAAGCCAAGCTCATGAAGTTTGTCCATAAACAGCATTTTCGACCGGTTAATTTCTGCTTGCTTTTCCGGTGTCATGGGTACAAATGAATATAAAATGCCTTGTTCCGGGCTGTGTTGCTCTGACTCATTAAAACAGTTCAAATGCAATGAAGGAATACGTAAAGCGTTCATGCTACTGAGATGACCGAACGCTTCTTCCTGGTTAAGACTCAACGAGATACGGACTTCTTCAATAGCAACCAGGGTTTTAAATTCTTCAATCAGACCCTGAGCGTGCTTGATGTAACGTTTGCCTATCAACTCACCCTGACTAATCAGAAAGGATTCCATGATTTTAGAAAGACCGTCTTCAAGCTGTTTCAATTCTTTTCCGGCTTCTTCCAGTTTCGGCATTAAACCATTGATGACTTGTTGTGCATTACGCATAATAGGCGCATCTTTTATGTGTGACTTGCTTGATGCCTCCAGTAGTGCATTGATTTCCTGATCGATTGCCTTCAAATCAGCGTCTTCTGCTTCACCCAACGTTATGTCTGCCAGTATGGCTGAACGCCTGCTCTGTAGCTGATCAATCTCTTCATCTGAGTTATCGCCCAACTGATTAATGATGCCTTTCTGGTTTTCCATTAATCCTTCAATTTTTTCAACTTTGTTGACCTCGTTTGAAATTTGCATCATATAATGCTTAACTGTTTCCACTGAAGCAGTTGTATCTATATTGTCCAGTTTATGGGCAATTTCACTGAGTTCATCATCAATGAAATGAATATCCTTTTCATGTTCTGACTGTTGTTTCTTTAGCTGTTGCAAATCTTGTTCCGCACCTGCCAGCAACCGTGAATATTGATCTGGATTATCGGATGCGCGGTAAGAATTTATTTGCTGATTCACCTCAATGATTTTCCGCTCAGCAGGTCTTAGCTTCATGGTTGTGATTTTTCCACGTTCAACCTGTAACTGTTCGAGACGCATTTTTAGCGCTTCCCGTTGTTGGATATTGCTAATCACTTGATCGGATGATGGTATGTGTTTTTTCATGTCATTTCCTTTAGGCTGTTGGTTGGTCTTTTTTCAATTCGTCTTTAATGCTTTTTACAATGCTGCGAATGGCGCGTGTGGTTAAATCAAATTGCCTGGCGATTTCTTTGGTGTTGTCACCTGACTGCCAGGACTGAAATATTTTTTTATTTCGCACCTTTCGTTTCAGTTTCCTTGAAATGGGAACAATAATTTCTTCCCCTTTAAAAAAACAAATCAACTTATCTAGCTCTTTCGTGCCCAGCAAGATTTCCAGTTTGTGTCCTGGTGGGTACCGATGGGGTATAGACAGCTCACGACCGCCATACGCTTCGATTAACTTCACCGCTGTTTTCAATGAAACAGCTTCGGCAATGCCAACAAACATGCCTGTTAGGCAGCATAATATTTCATCTTCGGAAAGGTGGCTGTAGATGCTCATAAAATCTCATTCAAACGTTTGAATGCAATCTTACGAATAAAAAAAGAATCGCGCCCACGGAACGCACTTCAGGGGCGGTTTTTTAGGGCGGAACATTTGGGAGATTGGTGGTGACTAACGGCTAAACTGACTTCGGTTTACAGTAAAAATATGAATTGGCGCTGCAATCAAAACCTTAAGAGATCTCACCCCGATGTGCCAGGGTGGACGGATGGTGGAAATTATCTATATATA
>CAZYCY010000020.1:0-13107 GCA_964646145.1 uncultured Thiotrichaceae bacterium | reverse complement strand
TGTAACTTCTCAATAAGTCGGGGCAATCTATCGTTTTGAGACTGTCGGTAGCATGGATGCTACCGCCAAGCCCCGCTTTGGTAAACATGGGGACGTATTTACGGCGTGTCCATCCTTTGCTCCGTAATCGCCACATCCATGTGGCACTACTCTCAAAATGATAGATTGCCCCGACTTATTGAGAAGTTACCAATTCCTAAGGACTCAGGATTAAATAAGATGCGGAACTTAACGCCGAATTTTTGTTTCAGATTGGATGATCTCAAAAGGCGCATAGTTGCGCTACGCAACGATTTGAGATCATTCAAGCTGGAGCAAAAAGGCAAGTTAAGTTTCGTAAGTTATTTGATCCTGAGTCCTAAGTAGAGAAATGATCAATGAAACGCTGTGAATGGGCAAATTCAAATCCTTTAGAGACTGAATACCATGATAAAGAATGGGGTGTTCCGGTGCATAATGATCGGTTGTTATTTGAAATGTTAATTTTAGAAAGTGCCCAATCAGGATTAAGCTGGGTAACTATCCTTAAAAAAAGAAAAGGCTATCGGGATGCATTTGATCATTTTGATGCTAAAAAAATAGCTAACTATACCGACAAAAAAATTGACGAGCTACTACAAAACCCTGAAATTGTAAGACATAAACAAAAAATACTAGCCACCATCGAAAATGCCAAACAATTTTTAATTGTTCAAGATGAGTACGGAAGTTTTGATGCTTACATTTGGTCATTTGTCGAAAACAAACCCATTAATAATTCATGGCAACAATTATCTGATGTGCCAACAAACACATCAGTTTCAGAAGTCATGAGCAAAGCACTTAAAAAAAGGGGTTTTAAATTTATTGGCGCAACCACTTGCTACGCTTATATGCAAGCAGTCGGCATGGTAAACGATCATCTGATTTCTTGTTTCCGGTACTCCGAAGTTTAAAAAAACGTGCATAATAACAGCATACATAAGAGGTCTTGTTCAGTAGTAATACGAGATTTCTCCCGCTGGTCAGGATGACAATACACTACACTAATTGCTTCAGTTAATGAGTAAAATACACAGGCATGTTGTAAAATAACCTTTTCAGCTTAGCGCATCTCTATTAATTCTGGATGTTAAAGACAGCCCACTGCAAGGATGCTGTAGTCAAGCTTACATGAACGTATTAATAGCGTGTCTTTAATGAGTGGAATCTTTTTCATGCGACTCGTTAATACCACCGCAGACAGCAGCTTAAAATATCATAGTGTCAGAAAAAACAGCTTACTCTCATGGCGCTCAGGAAAAACTGGGCATTCTACTGGTTAACCTCGGCTCCCCCGATGCTCCAACGCCTGCAGCCGTTCGCAAATATCTGGCGCAATTTTTGGCCGACCCGCGTGTGATAGAAGCCAACCGTTTAATATGGTGGCTTGCCCTGCATGGCGTAATTTTACGTATCCGACCACCACGGGCTGCGAAATCATATAAAAAAATATGGACCGATAATGGTTCACCATTAATTCATATCACCCGATTACAAACACTGGCAATACAAAAAAAACTGGGAGATCGTTTCCGTGGCTTTGTGGTTGTTGACATGGCGATGACATATGGCAAACCATCAATTAAAAATGGGCTGGAAGCATTACGCAAAGCTGGCGCACGACGTCTTTTGATTTTGCCTTTATACCCTCAGTATTCCGCCACTACCACTGCTGCGGTTTTTGATCAGGTCACCGATGTTCTCAAAAGCTGGCGCTGGCTACCCGACCTACGCATGATCAACCAGTACCACGACCACAAAAAATATATCGACGCCCTCGCCAGTAGCATAAAAAAACACTGGCGCGACAATGCACGCGGCGACTTACTGCTGTTTTCTTTTCACGGCATCCCACAACGTTATATTGACCACGGAGACCCGTATTATTGCCACTGTTTAAAAACCGCTCGGCTAGTCGCAGAAAATCTGCAACTAAAAACCGATCAGTGGAAAATAGTGTTTCAATCACGCTTTGGTCGAGAGCCCTGGCTAGAACCTTATTGTAGCGTCACACTACAACAACTACCGGCAACAGGTATAAAAAATGTTGATGTTATCTGCCCTGGGTTTTCTGCCGACTGCCTGGAAACACTGGAAGAAATCCAGATGGAAAACAAAGAACTATTTATTAAGGCTGGGGGCAAACAATTTAACTACATCGCCTGCTTAAACGATAGTGAAGAACATATTGATGCTTTGTGCGATGTACTCACTGCCCACATGTTTGGCTGGCCGGAAACCATGCCCAACTGGGATGCTGGCAAGCTGGCTGTAACAGCCAATATATCCAGACAGTGCGCACTGAATATGGGCGCTAAAAAGTAACTCATGATAAAACACCTTTCATTGTTGCCATTCTGAATGAGCACTTTTTGTTAAGAGGAGTCTTACTCTCTTCAACCTTAAAAAAGCAGTTGAATCGTAGCGAAGATGGCTAAGGTGCTAAAGGTTAAGGTTCAATGAATAATGAAAAGTGAAGCCTCATACAAACCACTAATAGGCGTTAGCCAGTGTTTATTGGGTGATGCCGTGCGTTATGATGGTCAGTCAAAAGGCAACGTCATTGTTATAAAAAAACTCAATAAACTATTCCGTCTTATTCCAGTTTGCCCAGAGGTTGAAGCAGGCTTGAGCATTCCACGAGCCCCCGTACAACTCACCGGCAGCATTGAAAACCCTGAACTCATTGGTCGTGATGACCCAACTATAAATATCTCCGACATGATGCAAACGTATTGCCAGAATAAAGTCATTGATCTAAACAATCTTTCGGGTTTTATCTTAAAAAGTCGATCACCCAGTTGTGGTCTAAACAGCACCCCGGTTTTTATCAACGGGCGCTGTGTTAGTGAAACCGGTCGCGGCATTTTTGCAAAGAACCTGTGCAAAACTTACCCAGAATTACCCATCATTGAAGACAGCAATCTGGAAAATAAAAAACTACTGGACAATTTTATTCAACTAGCAGTACTCCATCATCCTTAAAAAACCAGTTGAATCGTAACTAGAATGGCTCAAGTACTGAGGGTTAGGGCTTTTTCCGGGTGTTTTGGCTTTACTCGTAGTCATAGCCAAAACACCCGGAAAAAGCTTTAAGATCCAGTGCATTAGACATTCACAGTAGGTTTAACTGATTTTTTAAGGATCATGGCATGACTGGCAATTAGCCCTCATAAAACATTAAAACCACGCTTCTCATCGGCATTTAATGCATCAATGCCACCATTCATGAAGTCATAAAAATGGCTCGGTGTCATTATTAACCCGGCGGCTGAACACAACCTAGTTGGCCGCCGGGTTAATAAAATTCGCTTAAAAGCGGCCGTGACTTAGGCAACATTCTACTAAACAATAGTCGGCTTATCATTGGGAGTGCTTTTACAAAAGCCGTTTGATTTTCAACAGTACCTCGTATCTTGAGCTACACTCCACGAGTCGAACGTAATGTTTTTTATGAATGTGTTGCAGCATCATGCAACTCCCCGTAAAAAAACAAAACAAAATTCAAGATCTAAACATTGCATTTAAGCGCTACACCTTTTTACAGGCAGAACAGAAGCTAACGTATGAGCAGACCAACAATCTATCTACTTGATGATGAAGAATCACTAGTAGAGCTTCACTGTGAAATGGCTGAGCTGGCCGGGTTTAATGCACAGGGATTTACTCGGGCCAGTCAATTATTTGAGCAAGTAACCAAATTTGAAAACTCCTCGATTATGATGCTGGATCTACATATGCCAGAAATGGATGGCATAGAAGTCATACGGCAACTGGCAAAAATGCCAAACACGCCAACACTCATCTTACTTAGCGGACACGATACCGGTGTGCTACATTCCGCCGAAAAATTATGCAGGGCACATGGTCTTGAACTTATCGGCTGCTTTAGAAAACCCTTATCAATGGATAATTTATTGCACTTATTTGAGCAACACATTGCAAACACTAATATCCCAAATCCTGGCAATCAAAGACCTGACACCTTCTACCCAACCAAAGTTGAAACTGCAATACAAAACCTACAGCAGCTTATTCAAGATAACCAGCTTATTTTACATTTTCAGCCTCAAATTGAGATCGCAACTGGTCAACTAAACGGCGTAGAAGCACTTGTGCGCTGGATACACCCAGAACAGGGGTTGATCTATCCCGAACATTTTTTACCCCTGGTAGAACAAAGCAGTATGATGAATACACTAACGCGCTGGGTTCTCAGCCAGGCAGTAAAACAGGGGCAGCTATGCCAGCAGGCTGGTTTCACCATGACCGTATCGGTGAACATGTCTGCTCTCGACATCACCGGTCTGATGCTGCCCGAGCAACTTGCCCAGCTTTTAGATGATAATAAACTAGATGCCACTCAACTTACCCTGGAAATAACTGAAAGCGCATTAATGGGCAAATTGGTCACTTCGCTCGACATCCTCACTCGTCTGCGTTTGAAAGGCATCAACCTGTCCATTGATGATTTTGGTATCGGTTACTCTTCACTATCACAACTACACCGCATACCTTTTACCGAGTTAAAAATCGACCGCAGCTTTGTCTGTAATATGAGCGAAGATGATGAAGCGCGCGCTATTGTCAAAACCTGTATCATGCTTGGTCATGAGCTCAACATGCGTGTTGTGGCTGAAGGCGTGGAAACCAAACAACAATTCGAGATGCTAAAGAAAATGGGCTGCGATCTGGCGCAGGGTTATCTCATAGCAGAGCCAATGCCAGGCAGTGATCTGATAACCTGGGCTAAAACAAAACAGGAAATGGCTATAGGGCACCTCTATTAATTCCATCCTTAGGTGTGTAAACGACACATCCGTGTGTCACTTTTCGTGAAGATGAATCTTGAGTCCAAAATATGCCATATTTTCGTTGCAAATCTTCGCCATAGCCCACTCACGTGCCCATGTTGAAAATATTGGGCGCCTTAATCTGACCTATTTTGAATCTCAATCTTCACCTCCAGAATAAATAGAGATGCCCTATATGAATGCTGAAACAAGTTGATTTCTACTCTTAGACTGTATTGCTATTGATGCAACAGCCTCCTCCGTTAACCTTTCACAAAAAGTCGAATAACGCACTAAAATTTGATGTATATCCATCCATCAGAATAGATTGATGAAAAGCGTTTTTCTATTTTATACCAATCAAGTAATGCTTCAGTCAGTATCATCCAGAGAGTGAAGCATTGGGTGATTAAACACTGAGGACGACACAAAGAGTTGTGGCTAAGTTGAGAATGATTTTTGCTTTGTTTAGTTGTAACTACTCAGCGTATTATCCGGGTAAGGACGCAGGTTATTGATTTTTCAGGCATCTGCAACATGGATGTTGCAGTAGAGCGTACATGGACGTATTTACAGCGTCCTGAAAAATCAATAACCTGCGTCCTTTTCTAAAATTACGCTGAGTAGTTACGTTTAGTTTAACTTAATCTTGGTAATATGACTGAGTGCGGATATTGCACGGTTGGATAAACCTTAAAAAACCAGTTAAGCCTACAGCGAATGCCTGATGTACTGAATCTTAGCCATCCGCAGTAGGTTCAACTGATTTTTTTAGGTTTAAGGATAAAGAATTAGCGGTGATTATTAACGAGCCGGATAAAAAGAATACCCTTATTAAAGACCGCCTACAGCAAAGATGCTGTAGTCAAGCTTACATGGACGTATTTATAGCGTGCCTTTAATAAGTGGTATCCTTTTCGTCCGATTCAGTAGCAAATGGGTCACATTCACCACCTTTGTGCTGGTCGCATTGCAGGATTTAGGTTCTACTAATTATTTCTATTGATTTCGCCGCTGCGGCAAAGCCAAAACTGGCAGTCACCATCACCGATGAACCGTAACCGAAATTGCAGTCCAGCGATAATCCTGCCACCCCCGGTTTTTGATAAGCCACACTGCCGTCTTTGTCTGGATAACGTTGCTGCTCACTAGAAAACACACAGGGTACACCGAAACTGCGTTTTGGATTACGGGTAAAATTATGCAACTGTCGTAGCGTCAGCCGCACCGATGCTGCCAGGGGATCATTCCAGGTGCGTGACAGATCTTTAATTTCTATCTGTGTCGGATCAAGCAAACCGCCAGCACCGCCGGTGGTCACCACCGGCAGTTTGTTTCGCTTGCAGAAATAAATCATCAGTGCCTTATATTTAACACGGTCAATGGCATCAATGACACAGTCAAAAGCCTGTGTTGCATTTGGTAATAGCAGGTCAAAAATATTCTTATCATTAAGATACTGCTCCACTGTCTTCACCTGACATTCAGGGTTGATGTCCAACACACGTTGCTTCATTACTTGTGTTTTCATCTTACCGATGGTGGACTCCAGAGTATGACACTGGCGATTCATATTGCTGCGAGAAATGTCATCACCGTCAATCAGCGTCAGGCGTTGCACGCCACTACGTGCCAGCGCTTCAACTGCCCACGAGCCAACCCCTCCTATGCCCACCACACAAATATGCGCCTGCTGAATTTTCTGCAATGGCTCTATGCCGTAAAGTCGTGCAAGAGAACCTAAGCGTTCTTCATTCATATCAAGCCTATAGGGATATATACGGCGTGTTTCAAAAGCACACACTGCAAATATGTAGTTTCTCAATAAGTCGGGACAGTCTATCGTTTTGAGACTGTCGGTAGCAGGGATGCTACCGTCAAGCCCCGCTTTGGTAAACATGGGGACGTATTTACGGCGTGTCCATCCTTTGGTTCGTAATCGCCACATCCATGTGGCACTACTCTCAAAATGATAGACTGCCCCGACTTATTGAGAAGTTACGCAAATACTTATGCAACACTTTATAAGGTAAAATAATTACTTTTGAAAAACCATAACACATGACTTCAACCGTAACAAAAATACCACACCGCGTTGGCTTCGTCAGCCTGGGCTGCCCCAAAGCCACGGTAGACTCCGAACATATTCTCACACAACTTCGCGCCGAAGGTTACGATATTGTACCCAGTTATGAAGGCGCTGATCTGGTGGTGGTGAATACCTGCGGTTTTATTGATGCCGCGGTCAATGAATCCTTAGACGCTATCGGTGAAGCACTGAATGAAAATGGCAAAGTCATTGTCACCGGCTGTCTCGGCGCAAAAGGTGACATCGTAAAACAAACTCACCCAAATGTGCTGGCGGTGACCGGTCCTCATGCCACGGATGATGTCATGAGGGCGATTCACCAGCACCTGCCTGCAAAACATGAACCGTTTATTGACCTGATACCACCGCAGGGTGTTCGACTCACGCCCAGACATTATGCCTATTTAAAAATATCGGAAGGCTGTAATCACCGCTGCACCTTTTGCATTATTCCATCCTTACGCGGTGACCTGGTGAGCCGCCCGGTAAGTGATGTTTTAGTCGAAGCCGAGCGATTGGTTGCTGCCGGGGTGAAAGAATTACTGGTGATTTCACAGGATACCAGCGCCTATGGCGTCGATGTAAAATACAAAACCGAGTTTTATAATGGCATGCCGGTAAAAACCCGCATGACCGAATTATGCAAAGCACTCGGTCAGTTTGGTGTCTGGGTACGCCTGCACTATGTCTACCCTTATCCGCATGTTAATGAAGTCATTCCATTAATGGCAGAAGGGAAAATTCTGCCTTATCTCGACATCCCCTTTCAGCATGCCAGCCCCCGAATATTAAAAGCCATGAAGCGCCCGGCTTCTGCAGAAAATACTTTGCAACGCATCAATCAATGGCGCGAAATCTGCCCTGACATCACCATACGCAGCACCTTCATCGCCGGTTTTCCCGGCGAAACAGAACAGGATTTTGCGCAATTACTCGATTTTCTTGATGAAGCACAACTCGACCGCGTTGGCTGTTTTGCTTATTCAGATGTTGATGGCGCCAAAGCCAACGAACTTAGCGGTGCTGTACCGGAAGAGCTTAAACAGGAACGTGTCGCTCGATTCATGCAAAAACAGGCAGGCATCAGTGCACAAAAACTAAAACAGAATATTGGTAAAACCCGTGCTGTCATTATTGATGACATCGGCAATGCAGATGAAGATATTATCGCCAGAACAAGCTCCGATGCGCCGGATATTGATGGTCTGGTCTATATAAAAAAACCTGACAAAAACGGCTATAAAGTGGGCGATATCACACAGGTGACAATCACCCATACTGACGAGTATGATATGCGTGGGCACATCGTGCGCCAATGAAAAGTGAAAAAATTACATGCCTCTGCATTTAGTTTATAGCTTAGCTGCAATAAGGGCACCTTTATTAATTCCATCCTTAGGTGCGTAAACGACACATCCGTGTGTCACTTTTCGTGAAGATGAATCTTGAGTCCAAAATATACCATATTTTCGTTGCAAATTTTCGCAATAGCCCACTCACGTGCCCATGTTGATAATAACGTGCGCCTTAATCTGACCTATTTTGAATCTCAATCTTCACCTCCAGAATAAATAGAGATGCCCATAACTCAAACATATCAATTACAAATCCAGCAGGTCTTAGCTAAATGACTGCCCCAATTTTTCATTTATGTCCATGGATGGACGGTATTTCGCAAAGAGCCAGGAAGGCGGTGCGATTTTCATTTTTCATTTTTCATTACATCGCATGATGTCCGACCCAATAACCTTGACCACCGCCTTTTTATTAGGTTTCTTCAGCACCTTACACTGCATCGGCATGTGTGGTGGCATCATCGGTGCATTAAGTCTGAGCCTGCCTGTTAAAATACGAAACAAAAAACCCGCATTATTTGCCTATGTTTTAACCTACAATACAGGACGCTTAATCAGCTATAGCATTGCCGGTTTAGTGGCTGGTGCGGTTGGCACTGGCGTATTACAGTCTGTCGGTTTTGATCAAGGGCATAATGTATTGCAGTTCATCGGTATTTCCATGATGATTGCTATCGGCCTGTATCTAACTGGCTGGATACCTCAACTTGCCAGCGTTGAAAAAATAGGCGTGCCTATCTGGAAACGCCTTGAACCGATTGGCAGAAAACTGGTACCCGTAACATCCATGCCCAAAGCGCTGGCTTATGGGCTAATCTGGGGATGGCTGCCCTGCGGGCTGGTTTATTTCGTGCTAATTTGGGCACTGACAGCGGGCGATGCGATCAATGGTGCTCTCATCATGCTGGCTTTTGGACTGGGGACATTACCCTCACTGATTACCGCAGGCTTTATGGTCTCATGGGTCACCCGCTTTGCACACTCAACCCGCGCCAGGCAAATTGTTGGTCTGCTCATTGTTTTCATGGCCATTGGAAGTTTATTTATTCCTATGGAGCATAATAAGATGAACCATAATCAAGCAGATCACCAGCATGACCACCACTAGGAGCTTGTCCGAGAATGGAAACCGTAGCGAAAAATTGAGATTTTTAGTCCAGTTTTTCGAACATTTGAGGCGAATAGCACCGCTATTTAACGAAAATGTTCGGAAAAATGGGCAAAAATATCGGTTTTGCAGTAGGTTTTTCCATTCTCGGACAAGCTCCTAGTAAATGAACTAACGTATGTCTGCCTTCAGTGACAATCACTTTGCTGCAATTGTCGGTAACGATGCTACTCTTGAATCAATTATTCGTACTGCACAAATTGCTGCTGCTACCGATGTCCACGTTTTAATTGAAGGCGAAACAGGCACTGGAAAAGAGCTCATGGCACAGGCTTTACAACAAAGCAGCAAACGCGCACAACAACCCTTTGTTATCATCAACTGCGCTGCACTGCCAGCAGAGCTGGTTGAATCCTTGTTATTTGGTCACGAACAAGGCGCATTTACCGGTGCTACTGAGCGCAAAGACGGTTATGTACAAAACGCCAGAGGCGGCACACTATTTCTCGATGAAATCGGCGAACTGCCGCTTGGTTTGCAAGCTAAATTGTTGCGCTTTGTTGAAAATGGCGAATGCCAGCGCGTTGGCTCTGCCCAGCTTGAAATTATTGATGTCAGAATAATAGCGGCAACCAACCATAACCTTCTGCAATTAATGGATGAAGGCAGATTTCGCCAGGATCTGTTTTATCGATTAAGCGTAGTTAGCTTACGCCTGCCCAGCTTAAAACAACGCCGCCAGGACATCCCTCAACTGGCAAAACATTTCTTGAGTAAAGCAGCAACACGCAATAACACCGCCATTTGCAACTTCAACCCGGATGCTTTAAGCCTGCTTAAACACTATAGCTGGCCAGGCAATATTCGTGAGCTAAAAAACGTTTGTGAGCACGTCTCTGCAATGTTACCCGGAGAGATTATAAATAAAGACAAGCTGCCTCTATGCATCCTGAAAAGCAAAGCCTTAACAGGTGATTGTGGGTACACCCTTCCCGAACACGGAGTTAACCTGGAATCACTGGAGATCGACTTAATAAAACAAGCACTGGGTCATTCACGTGGTAATAAATCAAAAGCCGCTAAACTACTCGGTCTGAGCCGGGATGCCTTTTTGTATCGACTAAAAAAACACAAACTATAACCCAAGAATAGAGATCAAAATTAAAAGCAATATTAGAATTTGCTTTATTATTAATTAACCAGTCTTTTGATGTATGTCATACAAGTAAAACACGTTACTTCATAGCATATACTCTTCGCGCTTAATAATACCCCACTATTTTAATTTATAAAAATTGTAATTCATGGACAACAAAATAACCTTTGATAAAGATTTAATACGCCGTTATGACACGTTTGGACCGCGCTATACTTCTTATCCTACCGCCGTTCAGTTTGCTACAGAGTTTACTCTGGAGGATTACCTGAACGGCGTTACACACAGCAATGAAGACCCCATTCCTTCTCCTCTGTCCCTGTATCTGCACATTCCTTTCTGTGACACCATTTGTTACTACTGTGGCTGCAGCAAAGTCATTACCAAGGATAAATCAAAGGCAGAGCACTATCTCAAACTGCTTAAGCAGGAAATTAAATTGCAGGGCGCCCTGTTTGCAAAAGACAGAGCCGTCACCCAGATACACTGGGGAGGAGGCACCCCCACTTTTTTGAATGATGACGAAATCCTCGACATCATCGAATGCATACGTGAAAATTTTAATGTGCTCGCAATTGCACATGAGGCTGCTCATGCTATTGAGCAGGGCATCGAAGTCGATCCGCGCACCGTTGATCTGCAACGCTTAAAAAAATTGGGTCTGCTAGGCTTCAACCGAATCAGTTTCGGGGTGCAGGATTTTGATAGTGATGTGCAACAGGCGGTCAATCGCGTACAATCAAATGAACAGATTAAGCAACACATAAACGATTCACGAACTCTGCACTATCAATCCATTAATATTGATTTAATGTACGGTCTACCAAAGCAGAGTGTACACAGCTTTTCCAGAACACTGGACACCACCATTGAGTTAAACCCGGATCGCATTGCTATTTATAACTACGCGCATTTACCAAAAATGTTTAAGCCGCAACGCCGAATTAACGAAGATGAACTGCCATCAGCAGAAGAAAAATTAAACATTCTGCAACTATGTATCGACAAATTGCAAAATGCAGGTTATGTCTACATTGGCATGGATCATTTCGCCAAAGCCTCAGACGATTTGGTCAAAGCACAACAGGAAGGCAGCCTGCATCGAAATTTCCAGGGTTATTCAACCCATGCAGACTGTGACATGATTGCCATGGGTGTAACGGCCATTAGCCGTATCGGTGACAACTACAGCCAGAATGTACGCAGTATTGATGAATATGAAAGCCTTTTAAAGCAGAATAAAATCCCTGTTTTTCGTGGCATCGAACTTGAAGATGACGACATATTACGCCGTGAGATTATTAACCAGCTAATGTGCAATAACATTCTCGATATTGAAAAATTGGAAAAGAGATGGAATATAGAGTTTAAAAAATACTTCAATTCAATCCAGCAGGATTTACATAAGATGACCAATGATGGCTTGCTAAACATTGAGGGATCAAAAATAACCATCACCACCAGCGGACGCTTGCTGGCACGTTCCATTTGCATGTTGTTTGATCGCTATCTTCAGGAAAAAAACAATGACCACCTTAAAAATCGCTTTTCGCGAGTAATATAGCAACGGCAGACTATCGTAGATTGAATAAATAGAGATACCCTTAAGTTATCAAGCATCCGACAACGCGTGCCAATATATTTTTAAACGCTTTTCAGAAACTGGAAATTTTGTTTTAAGCTCCTGGGCAAACAAAGAAACACGATACTCTTCCAGCATCCAGCGGTATTGATTAAGTTGTGGGGAGTCAATGTGCTGTTTCACCAGCAATGACTGCCGCTTTATGTATTGCTGCCACAAATGAGTGAATTCAATTCTGAGCTGTCGATCACGGCTTGCATTGGTTTTTAATTTTTCAAACCGCTTTTGTATTGCCATTAAGTAACGTGGATATTGTTGTAACCATGATGGCTCAATATCAACTATAAAATTTTTCGGGAACAAATAAACAAGCTGCTGCTGTATATCCGTAACCGTGTCTAACTGCGACAAAGATGGATGTTTCATTATTTTTTTAATGACACGATACTCATCAAGAATATTTGTTAATAACCGGCTCCAGTGTTTTACTTTTTCCTGTAACTCACCTGTTCCTTGTTCCAGCCTTATATTAAATTCATTTTCTGTACAGACATGCTCATACAAAAAAACATCGTCAATTGCTTTATTGATAATATCAAGTTTAAGCGCTTCACAGGTTCCAAATTCACTGTATTTCAAACATAGGTGCTGAATATCTGGGATCGATTTTTTTATAGTTTTTATCTGTTCAGGCATGGCATTAATAAAAAATTGTCTTAATGCTTTATGCGTTTCTTTCTCTGCAGTTTTTTTATTTTCCAGCGCACTAAGGTTAACCTGTCTGCCATCTTTAATTAATGCCGGATAGAGTTTGATAACAACGCCATGTAACTCAAGCTCAACAGACGTTGCCATGTTATCTAAAATGCTTACCCCGACATGATTCTGTTGATACGGCAACTTTTTTTCGACCGGCATAATTTCAACCATGCTTGCATCAACAGACAAATGATTTTTGATAGCCTGTAGGTCGCGCCCTTCTTCGATTATCCTGCCATCAGCT
>CAZYCY010000019.1:0-13434 GCA_964646145.1 uncultured Thiotrichaceae bacterium | reverse complement strand
TCAGAATGGGGTAATCATCCTGATACACCGATTGAGACATAGTTTTGACTTTAGAGATGCCCTTACAACTGTTCTTAAATAGTAAGGATAGTCTCTCGATAATGCTTCAATTCATCAATTGAGTCTTTAATATCCTGCATCGCCAGGTGGCTGGATTCTTTTTGATAAACCATTTTCTTTTCCGGTGACCAGCGCAGTGTCAGCTCTTTTAGGGTGCTGACATCAAGATTGCGATAATGAAAAAAGTTTTCAAGCTGTGGCATGTAACGCGCCAGAAAACGCCTGTCCTGGCAGATGCTATTACCGCACATGGGAGATTTGTGCGCGGATACATACTGCTTTAAAAAAGCCAGCGTTAAATTTTCTGCGCTTGCAATTGAAATAGCACTGTTGCGCACACGCTCTGTCAAACCGGACTTTCCATGCTGATTAGTGCACCATTCATCCATATTATTCATCGCATCATCACTCTGATGTACAACGATAGATGGTCCTTCGCCCAGAATATTAAGGTTTTTATCGGTTATAATGGTGGCAATTTCGATAATGAGATCTGAATCAGGGTCTAGCCCTGTCATTTCAAGATCAATCCAGATTAAATTATCATCACTTATTTTAGGCATAATGTTCAACGTTTCCTTAAATTATTATCAGCTGTCGCACTGTTTTTGCAGTGCTAATCAGTGGTATATTCTACAAGGTGACTAATAATACAAGCTACAACCAATAACACAAAGAGATTTTAATGAACGAGTTACACAGTTTCACCCTTTTATTCCTCGCTATGTTACTGATATCAACCTTGATGCGCTTATACCTGTCACAGCGCCAGATAGGTTTTGTCTCACGACACCGTGAAAAAGTACCGGCATCATTCAGCGATAATATTTCACTTGACGATCACCAGAAAGCCGCAGATTACACCATAACCAAAGTCAAATTCGGTCGCTTGCCCTTACTCTATGATGTTGCTTTGCTACTCATCTGGACACTTGGTGGTGGACTGGACTGGTTGGATAGAAATCTTATCACACTTGAACTTGGTCCAATACTTACCGGCATTGGCGTGATTCTGGTCTATACCTTTATTTCATCACTGCTTGATCTGCCATTTTCGTTATACAACACCTTTGTCATTGAAGAAAAATTCGGCTTTAATCGCACCAGTATAAAAACTTTTATTACTGACATGGTAAAAGGCAGCCTGTTAGGTCTGGTTATTGGCATACCGCTGCTGTATGTTATTTTATGGCTGATGCAACAATCCGGTGACCAGTGGTGGATTTATACCTGGTTTGTTATCAGTGGTTTCAGCTTATTTATGATGTGGGTTTACCCAACGTGGATCGCGCCTATTTTCAACAAATTTGAACCCCTGGAAGAAGGTGAAACGCGGAGCCGTATCACTGGCTTATTAGAGCGTTGCGGCTTTAGCAGTAACGGTATTTTTGTCATTGATGGCTCAAAACGCTCGTCACACGGAAACGCTTACTTCTCAGGCTTTGGTCGTAACAAACGTATTGTATTTTTTGATACACTATTAAAAATGCTTAGCGATGACGAACTGGAAGCCGTGCTTGCTCACGAGCTGGGACATTTCAAGAAAAAACACATCATCAAAGGCATGATCATTTCTTTTGCCACAACATTAGCTGCGCTAGCAATGCTGGCATGGTTAATGAAGGCAGAATGGTTTTATGCTTCACTCGGTATTAGCCAGGCTTCCACCCATATGGCATTGTTGCTTTTTACCCTGATTCTTCCCGTTTTTACTTTTGCTTTTCAACCGCTGTTCAGCATTTTCTCACGTAAAAATGAATTTGAAGCCGATGCCTTTGCCGCCGAACAGACCGAGGCAAAACACCTTATTCAAGCACTGGTTGGTCTATACAGGGAAAATGCCAACACATTAACACCTGACCCTGTGTATTCCGCTTTTTATGATTCTCACCCACCCGCGCCAGTGCGAATCGCACGGTTAACGCTTGCGCGTAATGAATGATTTTGGAGAATGACCATGAAAGTAGTAAACAAAACAATGTTTAATTATTTGAATCCTTTGCGCCGCGCTAAAAAATCTTGCGGTAAGGGGTGTACCAGCAGAAGCAATAACAACACACCACTGATTTTTAAACAAACACAAACAGTGGCACACGGATACAGCGTTTACAAAACAAAGGATGAAAAGTCAAATTTTTGCGTAGTAACGCTGTGTCGAGCCAGAGCTAACTTACACAAGATTCTCTATGTTTTTCTGTTATCGGCAATCAGCATGAATAGTACCAGTTTTGCCAGTGATAATGACATTATCGACCCAATGGCACACGGTGAAAAAGAACATAAAAGCCACTGTGTAAGGTGTCATGGCAGTGAAGTTTACACACGCGAAGATCGTTTTATTAAATCCATTGATGCCTTAAGCAAACAGGTTGTTCGCTGTAGAGATAACCTTGATGTGCCATGGTTTGACGAAGATACTGATGCAGTTGTACAGTTTCTAAACAACAAATACTATCGCTTTTAATGTTCACAATTGATGACTAAAGCAATGACCACGTCTTACACTGAACTGGCATCACAACAGTGCAGCAAGCTGTCAACTAGTGACCATGCTCTCAATCATGATGAAATTTTATCTTATCTATCTCAACTCGAACCTCAATGGCAGGCTGTAGAAAAAAAGCCAGTAATCCGTTTTACCTATACCTTTAAAAACTATTATCAAACCATGGCATTTGTTAACGTCATTGCACAAATTGCGCATCAGCAAGATCATCACCCCGACCTGCTGGTCAGCTACAATCGTTGCACAGTAACCTATAGCACACACAGCGTTAGCGGCTTATCAATTAACGATTTTATCTGTGCAGCAAAAATCAATGCTGCACAGAAGCTGTAACGTCTTCTCGAAATGGCAAAACGCAAACTATCAATACAACAACAACGCCGCATTGCCTCTCAACAAAAAAATAAGCTAAAAAATAACAGACTACGCAGTAATAGTTCACAACAAAATAACTTACTGCTTGACCAATCAAACACACAGACAGCACGCGTTATCAGCCATCATGGTCGACAACTGTATGCAGAAACAGAAAATCTTGAAAAAATAAAGTGCAAAATCAGGCAAAATCTGGGCGATATTGCCTGCGGCGATTACATACTGGTACAACAGGCACTGGATGCCAGCGGTCAGATAAAAGGCTGTCACTGTGTTGTTGTTGCTATAAAGAAAAGAACCAATATGCTGGTCAAAACCGGCTTTGCCGATGCAGTAAAACCCGTTGCCGCAAATATCGATCAACTGCTTATTGTGACCTCTGTAAAACCCGAAACCAACCCTTACCTTATTGACCGATACTTAACCGCTGCCGAAAACCTGCCCGCTAAAGCACTCATCATAATTAATAAAATTGATTTAGCTGATGACGAGGCAAAACGACGATGCGAAAGTTTAACAACATTATATCAAAGCATCGGCTATCAGGTAATTCACTCCAGCCTAAAACAAAATATTGGTATGGATAAAATTACAACCGCCTTGAGTAATACCACTAGTATTCTGCTTGGTTTATCGGGTGTAGGGAAATCTTCTATGGTAAAAGCCATGTTGCCAAAAGAAGAAATAAAAATTGGCGAAACATCAGCGACAACAGGAGAAGGCAAACACACCACAACAGTCTCCGCACTTTATCATCTAAAAAACAATGGCATTATTATCGATTCGCCGGGAGTGCGAGATTTTAGTCCTGTCAATAAAAACATTGCCGAGATCACCAATGGGTTTATTGATGTAAGACAGTTTAACGGAGCCTGCAAATTCGCTAACTGCAGCCATACCAATGAACCCGAATGCGCGGTGAAACAGGCCGTTGCCAATGGTGAATTAAATGAACAACGATTTAATAACTATTTACGACTAATCAGGGAATTTAAAGAAAAAGAGTGATTTCTCAGCGAGTACAAACGAATCTTTATTTTCGCCGAGCTTGAAAAAAATCTTGTAATAATGCCTTACTGGACTCAGCCAGCACCCCTGGTTTCACATCAAAAAAATGATTGTGCTGATTGGCTGCCAACAAATCAAAGGCACCACCTAATGCGCCAGTGCGGGGCTCGGACGCACCATAAACAACTTTTTCTATCCGCGCATGTATCATTGCACCAACACACATCGAACACGGCTCTAGCGTGACATACATAGTAGTACCAACAAGACGATAATTGCCAAGTGTTTTACCTGCATCACGCATTGCCATAATTTCAGCGTGTGCAGTCGCGTCAAAGCTGGTGATGGGTTGATTCCAGCCTTCAGCAATCAATTGGTTGTCCTTGACAAGAACCGCACCAACAGGAACTTCACCCTCAGCTTCTGCTTTAAGCGCAAGCGCCAGTGCTTTTTGCATCCAGTATTCGTCGTTCATGACGGCGAAAATAAAAAGCGAAAAGTGAAAAGTGAAAAATAAAGAAAAAACACATGTTTTTCATTATTCGTTTTTGATTTTTTATTTTCCATTTTTAACTACTCAACAGCCCAAATCGTGGTCGATTAACCATCTACAAGTAACACGATTGCATCACGATTTTAATGGTTGTTATACTCTTAGCACTCAAGAATGTCCATTTATAGCGTGCATCTTTTTGTGAGCAGTGCCACATAGATGTGGCGTTTACAGACTAAAGGATGGAGTAGCTGCGTTGCAAAGCCTTGCAATAGCCCACTCACTGCGAAAATATTTAATAATAACCGCGCCTTGTTCCTCGCAAAAACCTACGCACTCTAAATGGGCATTCTTGAGCACGAAGAGTATAATCAGGCAGCTCGATTAATTTGTGATAAAACGGTAAAGTAGTCAGTATACTTTGCATTATTATGCGGTCTTTCACTCTAAGGGCTCAGGATTAAATAAGATGCGGAACTTAACGCCGTAGTTTGTTTCAGATTGGATGATCTCAAAAGGCGCATAGTTGCGCTACGCAACGATTTGAGATCATTCAAGCTGGAGCAAAAAGGCAAGTTAAGTTTCGTAAGTTATTTGATCCTGAGTCCTAAAGGGCATCTCTAAAAATAGAAGTATGATTTAGGGAATGCAGAAAATAGTGCATTTTTTATCCAAAAAGGAGGAGAATAGTGAACTATTTAACGATTATCCAGGAGTGAAAAACTGCTGTTTTATGCGTCTCCATCCTTTGCTTCGTAAACGCCACATCCGTGTGGCACTACTCATAAATCGTGCTTCTATTTTTAGAGATGCCCTAAAGCTGAATTCAAAATTATTATTGCATACCCCATGCTGAAATCTAAATTAAGTGCTCACTACAAATTATATGGCGCTCTGCTCGGCGGTCTGTTTTCATTTCACTCAACACCGATTTTTGCTACTGGTGATGAACTGTTTTTTGACATGCCTATTGTTTTATCTGCTAACCGGCTGGAACAGCCACTCTCCGACGCTGCCGTTAGCATATCAGTTATTGACCGTGAAACCATCGAAGCATCAGGCGCTAGAACCATTCCCGAAATATTACGTCTCATCCCCGGCATGCAGGTGGGTTATAGTGGCAATGAATTTGGTGATGAACCGCAATATGTGGTTGCTTACCATGGTCACAGCGACCAACATTCCAGACAGATGCAGGTTTTGATTGACGGTCGCTCTATTATTCAGCCATTTTTTGGTGGCGTTAACTGGAAAGCCATACCGATAAACATCAACGATATTGAGCGCATCGAAGTCTCTCGCGGTCCAAACCTGGCTACCTATGGCGCAAACAGCTTTCAGGCAGCCATCAATATTATTACACGAACAGCGGCTGAGGATCAGGGCTCATTCATACAAAGCAATGTTGGCAGTAATGATATTACAGACTTTACCTACCGTTATGGTGGCAGCAGCGGCAGATTTGATTATCGTTTTACCGTAGCAAGCTTTAATGACGCCGGACTGGATAGCGCCAATAAATTTTACTACCCCGACGACAGCCACAGTAATAATATTGACTACCGGATTGATTACCAGATAGATAATAAAAACACACTCTCCTACCAGGGTGGTTACGGCCAAAATAAACAACAGGCTGACAAGCACCACTCTGGTGTATTGCCTACTGCCCGCACGATTGAAAATACTCGTTTTTTCCAGTTTATAAAATGGGAAAATGTAATCAATCAGAAAAATACCTTGCTGCTGCAATATTATTACAATCTATCCGATAAACAGGACAGATATGCATCAGCTCTGATAGATATCGGCAGACCGCCTGTGGATCCGTTTATACTTAATGTAAACGCCGACATAAAGTCAGAGAGGCATAACCTGGAACTGACACAGTTCATCCAGCCGAATGAAAAACTAAAGATAATCTGGGGGCTAAGCGCACAGGCTGACTTTGTACAATCATCACTATACCTGGGGACAGATGAAACAATCAGCCATGAACAATATCGCATATTTTCTAATATAGAATGGCACATCAATCATAACAATACAGTTAACATAGGCGCTCTAGTAGAAAAAAACAGTTTTAGTGATACCGAACTTTCACCTAGACTCTCCTTTATCCACACATTTAATCGTCATCATAAAATCAGGCTAGGCATTAGTCAGGCAATACGCAGCCCTTTTATTATTGAGGCTCTGGCAAACTTTAGCTTTTCACATGAGTTAACGGAATCAACTGGCATTCCCACAGGCATTACTCTGTTGGAAAATGTCGCCCGTGGAAACCGTGATTTATTAAATGAGAAAATCATCAGTCGGGAGATTGTCTATATGGGTGAATATATAAACTCATCACTGTTGTTTAAGGCACGATTGTTTCACGATGATATCAGCAATTTTATAGAGAGGGTTGGAGAAACTGACGCTGCCCCCAAACCAACAAGAATATTATTCGATGATATCATCCATGTTTTCAGAAACCCTACCTACAGCGCAACAACAGGTGTTGAACTCGAACTGGATTACAATATCGATTCATCATTAAGACTCATTGCAAGTGCTGCTATTATAAACATCGACAGTAATTCAAGCAGCATATCAAAATCAGCACCACAGCATAGTCTTTCATTTATCAGCAGCAAGCGATTTAATGAATTATACAGTGGCAGTGTTGCCTATTATTTTGTTGAGTCCTTCAAGTGGACAGATTCACGTGGCGGCGTTGACGACCATCAAACACTGGATATTCGACTGTCAAGAAAAATCAAATTTAATCAGGCAAATGGCAGCGTGTCTGTTGTAATAAAAAATCTTCTTGGTGATTACAGTGACTATCAGGAGAATCCAAGTAGCAACACTGCGCCAAAAGTAATACATAGCACACTGGCATATTTAGACATCAGGCTAAACTTTTAGGTTTCAGATGAATAAGATGAATAATATTGAACAGGAAGTCCTGCAACAAAATAAGTTAATGCGCTTGCTCATTCAAATTCTATTACTGTTAACATTCTGTTTAACACACTCTGCTTCCGCTGAAATATTAACCGCAAACGCCCAGACGTATAAAAAAGACACACTTAAGCATCACGTACTAATCATTTACTCACCAGATAACACACTACAATCAAACATTATCCAGAAGCTATCAGAAAATTTAAAGCTTAAAAATTCTGATATTGTCATTACAAAAACAAATCCTGAAGAAAAAATAAAAACGATAAAGAATAATACTGGCATTGTCATTGGCATTGGCTATGCGGGAATTAAAAGCGCAAGCAAATACTATCCGAAATCAAAAAAATTATTCATTGCAACTGACCCTGGTAAATACAGACTGGACACAAATAAAAATAATGCAATTTTATATATGACGCAGTCATATTGCCGACAGATACAGTTTATAAAACTACTCAATAAAAACTGGAGAACCATTAGTATTCTTAGCAGCTGGAAAAAGCCCATCAATAGCACAGCCACACAACGATGCGCCGACAAGCATGATATGGAAGTCTACATAACAAAAATAACTGCTGATGACAATCTATCAAACAAAATTAAAAGTGCACTTAAACGCTCTGATGTATTACTCGCACTCCCGGATAAGCACATATATAACAGTAAAACAGTAAAAAATATTTTACTCACCAGTTACCGGCACAGAAAACCTGTTATTGCTTTTTCAAAAAACTTTGTTAATGCTGGTGCTCTTGCTGCAGTTTATAGCAGCACAGAACAAATTGCACAAAGTGCAAGTAATCTGATCAAACAATATTTTAAGACTGGCGATAAATTTAAGAAACAGATCCATTACCCGCAGGAATTTAATGTAAGTATTAACAGGCAGGTTTTCAATGCACTGAACCTGATCATACCCGATATTAAGCAGATAAAACAGGTGCTTAAAAATACTGAAATTAATGGATCATCGGTGTTGCAATGATACGACTCGGCATTGGAAAACAGATTATCTTTATCGCAATTTTTCCTGCACTCATTGTGGCAACACTATTATCAACGTATTATATATGGAACCAATTTAATTATTTATCTGAATCACTGAGCAAAAATGGAAAACTCATCGCTAAGCAGCTAGCACCTGCTGCTGAATATGCCGTATATTCTGGCAATACTGAATTCATTAAACCTTTAGTCAACAGTATTTTCGACAACAACCCAGTGCTGCGCGTACAAATACTAGACAGCGGAAATAACACTATCCTGGATGCAAAAAACCCTGACAAAAAATTTCTTGAAAAACTCCGGATAGGTAAATCCAGAACGAATAAAAAATTGTCTGAAGATGATGAAATACTTTTATTTATTGAACCGATATTATCTGCACAAATTCATCTGGAAGAAGATAAAAAAATAGTAGAAGAAAACTCAAATAACACTAGCAATAATATAATTGGCAAGATAATCGTTTCCGTTTCTACGAAACTTACTCGCGACGAACAAACAAAACAGAAACAACACGGTATTATAATCACACTGTCCATCCTTCTGATAACAACGTTAATCATTATTAGCATAATCAATAACATTACACGTCCAATTAAATCACTCACGAAAACAGTAAGAAATATAACCTCAGGTAACCTTGATACACATATAGATATCAACTCAGCAGGCGAACTAGGCATACTTGAATCTTGCATCAATCAAATGAGAAGTGAATTACAATCATCACAAAGCAACCATGAAATACAACTTGATAATTTTACAAAAGAGCTGCGAGAGACACTTAAAGAACTGGAAATAAGAAATGTGGAACTTGATATAACACGTACGAAAGCTATCAATGCCAGTAAAGCTAAATCTGAATTTTTGGCAAACATGAGCCATGAAATAAGAACACCATTAAGTGGCATTATTGGCTTCACAGAACTGCTTCAGGGAACAACGCTATCCAGGCAACAAAAAGACTACACCAGCACCATTGAAAAATCATCTAAAAATCTATTACAAATCATTAACGACATTCTGGATTTATCTAAAATTGAATCAGGAAGAACAATCATTACCAGCAGTGAGTTTAATGTTGTTGATATTATTGAAGACATAATAAACTTATTAAGCTCAGTTGCATTAGATAAAAATATTGAATTATTTTACCGCATTGAACAAAATGTCCCCATCATAATCAAATCAGATCCTTTTCGCACCCACCAAATATTAACTAACCTTATTGGCAATGCCATTAAATTCACTGAAAAAGGCTATGTCTATCTTCAAGTGACAACTGGGGAAGAAGATAATAGAAGTGCCAATTGCAAGTCAAAAGATAGCATTAGCAATTCTGAAGTCAGCATTAAATTTAGTATATCCGATACTGGCATAGGTATGAGTAAAAGTGATAAACAAAAGTTGTTTAAGGCATTTACCCAAGCTGATGCCAGCATCACACGACGTTTTGGCGGCACAGGTTTAGGACTGGTAATTTCGCGGAAGCTTACACTGCTAATGAAAGGTAAAATCGATTTTTATAGCACTGAAGGTAAAGGCTCAACATTCTGGTTTTGTGTTCCAGTTATCCCTGTGTCTAATGAATTGAAAAAACCCCGATTAGCAGAAATAAAAATAGCTTTAATCAGCGATCACTTCATTGCTAAGCAGGCATTTAAAAATCTCTTCACTAACGCACAATGCACAGTAAATGAATACTCCATTAAAGAGTTAACTAAACTAAGTAATATTGAAAATAACAATGACGTTATTGTTGTTTTTTTCAGCCGTAATGAAATTAACAAAAAAAATACAGTAGAAAAATTAAGAAAATTATCTTTTTCAAAACCATCATTACTCATAGCCAGTACACGCTCACACAACGAACTAAGAAATCTACAGCAACATAGTTTCGACTCAGCAGTGTTTACCTCAGAAAAATCCGAGCACATAAAACTAAAATTAATTAATGTAATAAATAAAAAACCAACTGAATTAAACATTAAGAATATTAATACTGAAATTACAGAAAACACAGACTGGGGCAGAATAAATGTTATGGTTGTCGATGATAACGAAGTAAACTTACGGCTAACAGAAATAATATTACGCAAACATAAAAGCAAAGTAACAACGGCAAGATCAGGAGAACAAGCTCTTGATTATGCCGGCACACAGTCATTTGATATTATTTTTATGGACTTGCAGATGCCCGGCATGGATGGTTATGCGACCACTAAAAAAATTCGTGGAATCACACCAGGAAAACAACCTGTCATTATTGCACTTACTGCAAACGCTATGCCACAGGAAAAAGGTAAAGTGATTAAATCAGGTATGAATGGAATTTTGATTAAACCGATTAGTGATGCCATTCTGCAAAAAGTGCTAAAGCAGTGGTTTATAAATCCGGCAGTATCTAAAGATTCACAAATTTCTAGTATTAATGCACCAGAGTTTAACGACCAAAATTCAAGCAATATAACGGCAAATAATAGTGGTAAAAATAGAAAAGATCTGAATCTGAATAACAACATATTCTCTATCAACATTGCAAAAGAATTCACTGGCGGAAATGAAGAGCTTGCCTATGAATTATTTAGCATGTTACGTGCTGAATTAGGTGATTACAGCGAAGCTATTTCTCTCGCAGTTAAAAACAAAGACCTAAAAACATTGCTCAATCAGGTTCATAAATTACATGGCGCGAGTTGTTGCTGCGGAACCGAAGAATTAAAAAACACAAGCAGCCACATCGAGAACTTAATCAATCAAAATGTTAATTTTGATATTGAAAAAGAAACGCATACTTTACTAATCGCTATTAATAACGTAATGGATTATACGAATTCAGCCCACTAATTTCCCTTAAAACATAAAAATAAATGTCCCCCCCGATTAAATTACAACTTGAAACGTTGCGTCAGAAACTTCGTTACCATTCTTATCAGTATTATGTATTAGACGACCCGAATATTCCTGATGCAGAATATGATCGTTTATACAAAAAACTTGTTGCTCTGGAAGAAAAAAACCCACAACTCATTACCTCCAGTTCACCAACGCAACGTGTCGGTGCAAAACCACTCAACGCTTTTGATCAAATACAGCACCAGATGCCGATGTTGTCACTCGACAATGTGTTCAATGAAGAAGATTTGTTGTCCTTTTACCAACGCCTGCAAGACAGATTAAAAACGGATGAAAAAATCGAACTGACTGCTGAACCGAAACTGGACGGTTTGGCAATTAGTATACGCTACGAAAAAGGCGAACTTGTTTATGCCGCAACAAGGGGTGACGGTTTAACCGGCGAGAATGTCACACAAAATGTTCGCACCATACACAGTGTGCCTTTGCGGCTTTTGGGTGAGCATTACCCGGACGTACTGGAAGTGCGTGGCGAGGTTTTTATGCCCAAATCCGGTTTTGAAAAATTAAACCAGCAGGCAATAAAAAATGACAGCAAAGTGTTTGCCAATCCGAGAAATGCAGCCGCAGGAAGTTTACGCCAGCTTGATCCGACCATTACGGCAAAACGACCTTTGTATTTATACTGTTATTCTATTGGCGTGGTTGAAGGTGGTGCGTTAGCAGATACGCATTATGAAATTTTGCAGCAATTAAGAAATTTTGGTTTGCCGATATGCAATGAAATAAAGCTTGTTCACAGTGTTGAAAACTGCCTGGCATATTATAAAAATGTTTTAAAGCGACGTGACAATTTAGCCTATGACATTGACGGCATCGTTTACAAAGTCAATGCAATTGCGCAACAAAACATACTGGGTTTTGTGGCACGCGCACCACGCTGGGCGATTGCACATAAATTTCCTGCGCAGGAAGAAATAAGCAAAATTATTGATGTGGATTTTCAGGTAGGTCGCACTGGTGCGATAACACCGGTAGCCAGGTTACAGCCAGTTTTTGTCGGTGGTGTAACGGTAAGCAATGCAACCTTACACAATATGGATGAAATTCGTCGCAAAGATGTGCGTGTCGGTGACCAGGTTATCATTCGACGTGCAGGTGATGTGATACCAGAAGTGGTTCGGGTGGTGCCAAATTCGAGAACAGCACAGCTAACAGAAATACAAATGCTGACAAATTGCCCGGTTTGCCATTCCAGAGTTGAGCAAGTTGAAGGTGAAGCCGTTGCCCGCTGCACTGGTGATTTATTTTGTGGTGCACAACGTGCGCAGGCGATTAAGCATTTTGCCTCACGTAAAGCAATGAATATTGATGGTCTGGGCGATAAGCTGGTTGAGCAATTAATAGAAAAAGACTTGATTAATACCGCTGCAGATTTATATCAATTAAATGTTGAAAACATGACTTCATTAGAGCGTATGGGCGAGAAATCTGCAATGAATTTACTCAGCGCATTGGATGCGAGTAAAAAACCGATGCTAGCGCGATTTATTTATGCTTTGGGTATTCGTGAAGTGGGTCAAGCGACGGCAAGGAATCTGGCTGATAAATTTAAAACACTAGCGAATGTACAATCTGCATCTTATGAACAATTAATCGAAGTCCAGGATGTAGGGCCGATTGTAGCAAAACATCTGGTGAGTTTTTTTTCACAAGAACATAATCAGGACGTCATAAAGCAGCTGATCGCTGAAGGCATAAATATACAGGCTGTTGAGCAAACAGATATTGATCGTCATCAACATTGTGAATTAACCGGTAAAACAGTCGTTATAACCGGAACTTTGCCCACGCTAACACGTGAACAGGCTAAAGAAAAACTACTTACAGTTGGTGCCATTGTTACCAGTAGTGTATCAGCGAAGACAGATTATTTACTGGCTGGTGACAAGGCAGGTTCGAAGTTGGCTAAAGCCGCAGGTTTGGCTGTATTGATAATTGACGAAGCGACCATGCTGGACATACTAAATTCACGCGTGGAGTGATTTAGGGAATGCAGAAAATAGTGCATTTTTTACCCGAAAAGGAGGAGAATAGCGAACTATTTAACGATTATCTAGGAGTGAAAAACTGCTGTTTTATGCGTCTCCATCCTTTGCTTCGTAAACGCCAC
>CAZYCY010000018.1:6034-13579 GCA_964646145.1 uncultured Thiotrichaceae bacterium | reverse complement strand
GAGGGTCTGCACTGCAGCATAATTAATTTATTCTGCTGCACCAGACCTTATGGCTTAATCAAAACAACTACAATTAACAGGAGCTAAAAGTGAATTTAGTGGAAAAAAAACGAGTTAGTATCATTGTGGAAAGCACTTATCAGGATACCGTGATAAACCTGATTAAAAAGGCTGGAGCCAGCGGATATACTATTTACAACGGAATAGAAGGCGCTGGACACAGTGGTGTCAGGGAAAGGGACGGCATGTTGGGTGAGTTTTATGGCAACATAGAAGTTGTCGTTCTCACTGGTGTTGAAGTGGCTGAAGCTATTTTAAATGGGCTGGACGAACTGATGGATGACGATCATCACATGGTGGTGCATGTGATCGATGTTCACGTTATAAGAAGCGCCTGTTTTACCTAGGAGCTTGCCATCCTGGGTTATACTCAACGCACTCTAAACGGGATTTTCTTGAGCGCGAAGAGCATAAATGCACAATAGCAGGTGAACCCAGAAGCATTCTCCGGTATTATTCGCGCTTGTCTTGATAATCCTTAAAAAATCAGTTGTAGCTACTGCGACTGTCTAATGCACTGAAGGTTAAGGTTTTTTAAGGATAATGCTAAATAGTTACTAACAGCCATGATAGAAATCAATCCGATCGTCAACCAGATCAAAGACCTGCGTGAACGCACTGATGCGCTTAGGGGGTATCTTTGACTTTGCTCGCCGTAATGAAGAACTAGAAGAAGTTAATCGAGAGCTTGAACAGCCTGGCATCTGGGATGACCCTGAAAATGCACAAAAACTGGGGCAGGAACGCGCCAGGCTGGAAAAGATCGTGCTCACCATCGAGCAACTTGATACTGGTTTGAATGATGCTGATGAATTGTTACAAATGTCGCTCGAAGAAGATGATGAGGACAGTGTTAACAGTGTTATTGAAGATTTAAAATTATTGGAAGACAATGTTGTAGAGCTGGAATTTCGCCGCATGTTTTCTGGTGAAATGGATGCCAATAATGCATTCGTTGATATCCAGTCCGGATCCGGTGGCACTGAGGCTCAGGACTGGGCAGAAATGTTGTTACGCATGTATCTGCGCTGGGGTGAGTCACACGGTTTTAAAACAGAACTGATGGAAGTGTCGCCAGGTGAGGTAGCTGGTATCAAAAGTGCCACCATCAGTATTTCAGGCGAATACGTTTTCGGGCAGTTGCGCACCGAAACCGGGGTTCATCGTTTGGTACGCAAATCACCGTTTGATTCAGGTAATCGCCGTCATACTTCCTTTGCTGCCGTTTTTGTATCCCCTGAAATTGACGATGATATCGAAATAGACATCAACCCCGCTGATTTGCGTATTGATGTCTACCGCGCCAGCGGGGCGGGTGGACAGCATGTAAATAAAACAGAGTCTGCCGTGCGCATCACCCATCTACCGACCAATGTGGTGGTGCAGTGTCAGAGTGGACGTTCGCAACATAAAAATAAAGATGCCGCAATGAAGCAATTAAAAGCAAAATTGTATGAACGTGAAGAACAAATACGCAATGCCGATCAAAAAGAATTAGAAGAATCAAAATCGGATATCGGTTGGGGTAGCCAGATACGTTCATACGTATTAGATCAGTCTCGTATAAAAGATTTAAGAACCAACGTAGAAACCGGAAACACACAAGCGGTGTTAGATGGTGGCATTGATCTGTTTATTGAGGCTAGCCTCAAAAACGGGCTTTAAAAAACAATTACTACTGAATAATAAATAATGAATAATGAAACAAAAGCTGTTGCTGGCGAAGATGAAAATAAATTAATCTTACAGCGCCGTGAAAAATTAGCGGCATTGCGAGCTGCTGCAAGCGAAAATGGTGGTACTGCCTTTCCCAATAGTTTTCGACGTGATGCGTTAGCGAATGATTTACTGGTGCAATATCAGCATAAAACAAAACAGGAGCTGGAAGAATTAAATATTCGAGTCACCGTTGCCGGTCGTATGATGGCAAAGCGGGTGATGGGTAAAGCCAGCTTTTCACAGCTGCAGGATATGTCCGGTCGGATTCAACTTTTTTTACAGCGCGATAGCCTGCCGGAAGGGGTGTATAACGATGCTTTTAAAAAATGGGATGTGGGGGACATCATTGGTGCTGCTGGTGTTTTATTCAAAACCAAAACAGATGAATTGTCGGTTAAAGTTGATGATGTGCAGTTGTTAACAAAATCGCTGCGTCCCTTGCCCGACAAATTTCACGGTTTAAGTGATACCGAAATTCGCTATCGACAGCGTTATGTTGATTTAATTATTAATCAGGAAGTGAAAAAAAGTTTTTACCTGCGCACAGCCATCATCAAATTTATCCGAAATTATTTTGATAATAACGGCTTTATTGAAGTGGAAACACCGATGATGCAGGTGATTCCTGGTGGTGCCACGGCGCGTCCTTTTGAGACTTATCATAATGCACTTAGTCAGCCTATGTTTCTTCGTGTTGCCCCAGAGTTATATTTAAAACGACTGGTGGTTGGTGGTTTTGAGCGGGTTTACGAGATTAATCGTAGCTTTAGAAATGAAGGTGTTTCAACCCGCCATAATCCTGAATTCACCATGCTTGAATTTTATCAGGCTTATGCTGATTACAATGACTTGATGGATATTACCGAGGATTTAGTGCGCCAGCTAGCGACAGAATTACTGGGTACAACACAGGTGATCAGCGAAGGTAATCGTTATGATTTTGCTGCCCCTTTTATGCGGTTAACCGTATTTGACTCAATATTGCATTTTAACCCGGATATTTCTGCCGAGACACTATCTGATTTAGAAAGTGCTCGCGAACTTGCCAGAAGCCTGGGCATTAAACTAAAAGACAGCTATGGTTTGGGTAAAGTGCAGATAGAGATATTTGAAAAAACGGTTGAACATCGTTTAATGGAACCATTTTTCATCATTGAATATCCAACAGAAGTTTCACCATTAGCACGACGTAATGATAAAAACCCGTTTGTTAGCGATCGTTTTGAATTCTTTGTTGGTGGTCGTGAAATCGCCAATGGTTTTTCCGAATTAAATGATGCAGAAGACCAGGCGGAACGCTTTAGACAACAAGTCGCTGAAAAGGACGCAGGTGATGATGAAGCCATGCACTTTGATGCAGATTATATTCGTGCATTAGAATTTGGGCTGCCGCCAACAGCAGGTGAGGGCATAGGTATAGACCGACTGGTAATGCTACTTACCGATTCACCATCTATTCGTGATGTAATCCTGTTCCCGCATATGCGGCAGGAAGTTGATGTTTCTGAGTAGAGTCTTTGATCAAAAACTATACGGAAGTTCTTTAACAGTAATTGCCGGTCCAGTTGCATCATTCAAAAACAGTTTCGATTCTGTATCGGCTATTTGAATAACCGCAAGCGCATCGAAACCGGATTCAGGGTTTTTTTCTACGCTGATAATTGCGCCGGTGTTTTGACCTGATCTGGCATTTTCTGCAAATAATTGATCCCCCGTTTTGGGTTTTATATCGGTCTCAATATTTATTTTGTAACAGCGTTTTTTTAGCTTGCCAAGATAATGCATGCGGGCAACAATTTCCTGACCGGTAAAACAGCCTTTGGTAAAACTCACGCCATTGATTAATTCCATATTCGCCATTTGTGGCACAAACTCTGCACTGCTGTTGGCATCAATGAATGGTAGTCCAGTCTGGATGTTTAAATAGTTCCAGGTCGAGGCACTGACGATTTCTGCTTGTGCAGAAACTTTTTGCCAGAGCGTTTTTGCGTGTTCGAGTGAGCAAAATATTTCATAACGTGGTTGTTCTTTATCATGCCTGTTTGGTACTCGAATAATAATATAGTTTTCATTGTGAGAGATACTGTCAACATCAAGATTGATGTTCTCAACGAAAGGCGATAGCAAGTCGATGGCATCTTTACCACTTATGCCAATGGCAATTAGCTGGTTACTGACGTCCTGAATGACAACATGGGCGCGTAATATGTAGTTTTGCAAATGCTGGATGGTTGCTTCAACCAAATCACTTTTAAGGCTGAGAAAGTAATTATTCTGATGTTTAAATAAGCGGAAATTGGCAATCATGCGTCCTTTATTATTGCAGATAGCGCCAAGTTGGCTGCTTTCTTCATTTACTGCTGCTACATCATTGGTGAACTGCCCCTGCATAAAATTTTCAGTATCGTCACCAGCAATGACCAGTGTGCTGAATGATGCTAACTGGCAGATGATATTCATATTGTCTGCTTTTTTGTTATCGGACGCTTCATCGTTGTGTTGAACGCCGTTAGCTAGTACATATTGTTCCCAGTCGTTATTCATATTTAAACCGTTGTTGAACCTTAAAAAATCAGTTTAACCTACTGCGAATGTCTAATGCACAAATTTTCGGTGAAAAAGTGCATACAGGCTGGGTACGAGAATCAGGCTGACCAGCAGTGAGAAGCTAAGCCCCCAGACCACTACAAATGCCAATGGTTGTAACATTTCAGAGCCTTCTCCCAGACCAATGGCGAGCGGCATCATGCCAAATACGGTGGTCAGTGTCGTCATTAAAATAGGTCGCAGGCGTAGGGCTGCCGCGTTTTTAATGGCTTCATTGAGTAAGTTGGGTTTTTTCTGCTCATCTGCGATTAATTGCTGACGGGGTATTTGTGCCAATTTTATTCGCTCCAGTTCTATTTGTTCGACCAGCACAATGGCATTGTTAACCACGATACCGGTGAGCATAATCAAGCCTAGCCAGACGGGCATTGAAATGCTCATGTCGGCATTAATAAACAAACCCAAGGCAACCCCGATGGCAGCAAACGGGATGCTTATCATGATGATTAAAGGATTGAGCAGCGATTCATATTGTACTGCCATCACCACAAAGACCAGAAATATGGCGAGAAATAAAACAATCAGCCCTTTTGTCTGACCTTCCTCCAGGCTCTTGTTGCTGTCATTGTCATACAGAATATAACCGTCGGGTAATTCAAGTTCACTGAGTATTTCCATGGTAGCAGCCAGTACCCTGGTTTGATCTACATCAGCATCATAAGTGGCAGAAATTTCCACAATGCGTTGCTGCTGACTTCGTATAATGCGACTGGCAGTAGGGGCACGAACAATATGAGCAACGTCACCCAATCGGACGGCATTGCCGTTTTTATAATCGACCATCAGATTCTGTAGCACATGCGGGTTGTAACTATTGGCTCTGGGCAGACGTATTCGAATGTCAAAATCTTTGTCGTCTTCAATGTAATTACTGATGATTTGCCCCTCTAGCGCAATGTTTAAGGCTTGTCCGATAACTGAGGCATCAACGCCAAGGCTTGCAGCTCGTTTTCGGTCAATGCGTACATTGAGTTCTTCTTTTACTTCTTCGTATGAATGAGTGAGATTGCGCAAGCCGGTTAATGGTTCAAGTAAGCTAACCGCCTGTGTCCCCAGTTCTCGCAGTGTATCAAGGTTGTCGCCTTGAATATGAATGCTGACATCGTCACTGCCACGCTGTACGTGCATACCCCGGACGTCAGCTACACGCATTCTGACTTTAAAACCGGTCAGTTCTAATGCTTTGATTTCTTTGTTGATTTTTTCGACCCATTGCTCACTGCTCATTGCGCGTTGATCGGAAGACACTAATTGCACCTTGAGCGAGCTATGGTTGCTGATTTCAAGTATAGAACGACCGAAAATAAAACCGCCCGCAGTGGTGAACACAGTCAGTACTTCTTTGTGTTGCAGTAGCAAGTCTTCTAATTGATCTACCGCATTGTCCATTTCATCGAGTTGCATACCAGGATCGCCGCTTATTCGTATTAAAATTTTCCCTTCATCAACGCTCGGTAAATCAGTGTGTTGGGTGTTATTAAACTGATGCAGTGCGAGCATGAATAACAGGCAAAAAATCGTGATGATTTTGACCGGATTGTTCAAAAAGAAGTCGGCATTTTTATGATATTTAACTTTAATATAATTTATTAACTTACTGACTATAGTTGTTTTTCTTTTTCGATATTTAACTTTGGCTCCCAATGCGGGAACCAGTGTAAGCGCCACCACAAGGGATGCCAGCATGGCAGAGGTGATGGTGATAATCAGCTCCTGAAATAACATGCCGGTCATGCCGCCAATGAATAAAAAAGGTAACAAAGCACCCAGGTTGGTACTGGTTGAGGCAACAATGGGGCTATTTACTTCAATCGCAGCGTTAACCGCATCTTCATTTGTGGTATTACCGACTGCCTGATGGCGAGTGATGTTCTCCAGCATGACAATGGTGCTATCGATTAACAGCCCCATACCAAGTGCCAGACCACCCAATGTCATAATATTTAATGTTAGACCGAGTGACTGCAGGATAATAAACGTAACCAGTATGCCAATAGGAATGGCGGTGCCAATGATAAGTGTGCGTAACAGGCTGCCTAGAAAAAGATAGATGACAATCATTGCCAGCAAAGCACCACTACCGGCTGCCAGTGCGGCATTGTTAATTGCATGGCGGACAAAGATTGACTGATCGCCAACAATGGTGATTGTTATATCTTCCGGGATGGCATTTTGTGCATATAGATTTTTTACTCGATGCTTAACTTCATTGACCACTGCCACAGTATTTGCATGTGGGTGCTTTTGAATCGAGAGTTTAATGCCTGGGATTTTATTTAGGCGAATACGTATTCGCTCATCTTTATGTTTATCAACAACCTGGGCGACATCGTGCAACCTAATACTCGCATCTGGATTGATATTATTACTGCTGCTAACGCCATCGATGGTTCTGCTTATCTGCAGTGGAAGCTGACTTATTTCTTCTAGCGACTGAAAGCGACCCACCGTACGGGTGGAGAGTTCCTGACGTGTGGCAATCATTCTGCCACCTGGTGAATCGATATTTTGCTGTTTTATTTGTTGCGCAAAGTCTTGCAGTGAAAGCCCGACATTGGCAAGTTTTTCCTGATCGGGAATGATGTGAATTTCGCGTTGCAGACCACCGCCCACCTCAGCTGAAGCCACGCCAGGTAAATTCAAAAACCATTTGGAAAATGTGTAGTCGGCCCAATTACGCAACTCTACAGAACTGTGGGCACTAGAACTGATAATGAGTTCCATTACCGCTATTTGAGCAGGGTCACGTTTAAAGATAACGGGCGCATTGTCATTTTCTGGCAAAAAGCGCTTTGCGCGATCAAGTCGAATACTGGCATCACGCAAAGCATTATCTGTATCTGCGCCATAGGGAAAACTTAAATTAACCTGGCTACGACCTTCACTGGTTCGTGAGTTGATAGCGATAGCACCCTCGGTAATCGCAAGTTGCTCTTCCAGTTGCCGGGTAACACGGTCTTCCATAATGCTGGCAGGTACGCCAGGGTCGATAATGCGCACGATTACATCTGGTGCAACGACGTGTGGAAACAGGTTGACGCCAAGTTGCTTAAATGAAAACAGACCAAAAATAATTACTGTCAGGCTCAGCATGATAACGCCAACAGGATGATTAATAGACCAGGCAGCAAGACCACCAGTGCGAAAACGTCGATTCAT
>CAZYCY010000018.1:2749-5934 GCA_964646145.1 uncultured Thiotrichaceae bacterium | reverse complement strand
GCAATCTCAACTTTTTTTCCGGTGCGTAAGCCTAAAACACCACGACTAACAATTCGGTCTCCCGGATTAAGGCCGGACAATATTTCTATCACGGAAGCGAATTGTTGTCCTTGCTCAAAAAAAACTTTTTCAACAACAGTGTTTCCTTTGCTGTCTTCAATCACCCGATAGACGTAAGCCCCTTTGACTTCATAGTGTATGGTGTGTGCAGGAATAATCAGGCGGTTTGTTGTACTGAGTTCAATTTTGCCGCGAGCAAATTGACCGACAGTGGCACCTTTGGGTACGGGGTTTAGCAGGATTTCAATAATACCTTGATGGGTATCGGGGTTAATGGTTGGATGAATGCGCAGCAACTTTGCGGTAAAAATCGTATTGCCCAGGGCATCGATAGATAATGTTACCGTTTGACCTTTTTCAACCAGCGGCAGCCAGCGTTCCGCAAGGCTAGCTCTAAGGCGCAATGCATAAGGATCTATAATAGTATGAATGTGAGATTTTGCTGCAAGCATATCGCCGGACTCATACAGCCGTTTGCTAATAATGCCATCAATCGGTGCTTTGATGCTGGTTCGTTGCAGGCGAATGAGCTGATGATTTTCTTCGGCAATCGCTAAATCCAGCTCAGTACGAGCTTGTGCAACTTCTTCTTCTGTTGAAATTGCTTTTTGTAATAATTTTTTTAAGCGGGAGAGATTTAACTCTGCCTGTTCTTTAGTCGCTTTAGCTTTGCTTACATCGGTTTTTAACAGTGCATTATCCAGTTGCACTAAAAGCGTGCCTTTTTTCACAAAATCGCCTTCGTGGTAGGGCAACCGGGTGATGCGAGCGCTTTCTTCATTGAACAGGCGTATTTTTGTTACCGCTTCGAGTGTGCCTGAAATGGTTTGGGACAAAGAAATTGCTTTGTTTTCTACAGTAATAACTTCAACACGATGCAAAGTTTGTCGTGTTTTCTGGTTATCTGATGGTTGGTCACCGGTGTTGGCATCACCTGTGAGATCACAGGAAGACAGCACCAGACTGACAATAAGGCAGAGAAATGCAGTGAGCAGTTGCCGTGAAGCAGGTCGTATTCTGGCAGGTATAATCATGTTTAGAACTTTACCTTAATTGTCTGTAAAATAACACAATTGATGATAGACAGCCCCACTAAAGAACCGCACAGTAATGGTAAAGATTATCTAAATATTAAACGCCTGCTGCCTTACGTCTGGGATTTTAAAGGTCGCGTTATTTTCGCCTTATCCTGTTTGATTTTATCCAAAGCTGCTGTTGTTAGCATGCCGCTGCTATTGAAGGAAATAATTGATGCGCTAGACAGCCAGCAGTTTCTGGCGATAGACAGTGCGGAAAAAGCGATGTTGACACTGCCTCTGCTATTTTTACTGGCGTATGGCGTGTTGCGTTTAACGGCAAGCCTGTTTAATGAATTACGCGATGTGATTTTTGCGCGGGTACGTTATCACGCCATGCGCAGTATTTCCAGGCGGGTACTTAAACATTTATATTCGCTTTCCTTATCTTATCACCTGGATAGAAAAACTGGTGGCATCACTCGTGACCTCGAACGCGGTACCAATAGTTTGAGTTCGATTTTAAATTACCTGGTGTTTAATATATTTCCGACCGCAGCTGAATTTATTTTTGTCGCCATTATTTTGTTGAGCAAATATCAACCACACTTTGCGTTTATTACCTTTTCAACGGTGGCGATTTATATCGTTTTTACTTATCTGGTGTCTAATTGGCGTATGTACTATCGCCATGAAATGAATCAGCACGAATCACAGGCCAATACCTATGCGGTGGATGGCATGTTGAATTATGAAACGATTAAATATTTTACCAATGAAAATTATGAGTTGGAGCAATACGATAATACCTTGATTAAATGGGAAGGTGCTGCGCTAAAAAGCCAGACCTCGATGTCTCTGCTTAACTTTGGTCAGGGCATTATCATCACTATCGGGGTAACACTGATGATGATTTTTGCTGCTCAGGGTGTGGTTGATGGCAGCATGTCAATTGGTGACCTGGTGTTGGTCAATGTCATGATGTTGCAATTATTTATTCCCTTAGGTGTATTAGGCATTATTTATCGCTCATTAAAGTATGCCCTTGTTGACATGGATATGATGCTTAAATTGCTCGATACCAAACAGGAAGTGAACGATATTGAACAGGCGAAAATATTAATCGTAGATGAAGCTGCCATTCGTTTTGACAATGTCAGCTTTGATTACAATAAGGATAGAACGATACTGGATAAGATTAGTTTTGACATTCCAGCAGGACATAAAGTGGCAGTGGTAGGTCCATCCGGTGCTGGAAAATCTACACTGGCACGTTTGTTGTTTCGTTTTTATGATGTTGATTCGGGCAGCATTCTAATCGACGGACAGAATATAAACAGCATAACTCAAACCAGTCTGCGTGATAATGTGGGCATTGTGCCGCAGGACACCGTGCTGTTTAATTATACTATTGAGCATAATATCCGCTATGCAAAGCTTGATGCCAGTGACGAGGAAATACAGCAGGCAGCGAAATACGCTAATGTCCACGACTTTATCGACAGCCTGCCAGAGGGTTATCAAACTGTTGTGGGGGAACGTGGTTTAAAACTCTCAGGCGGAGAAAAACAGCGAATCGCCATCGCACGCGTGATTCTTAAAAACCCGCGCATACTGGTTTTTGATGAAGCGACGTCATCACTGGACTCTCATTCAGAACAATTAATTCTGGAATCACTAAAAAAAGTAGCTGAAAAACACACCACGCTGGTTATTGCGCACCGTCTTTCTACTATTATTGATGCGAATAATATTATTGTGCTGGATAAAGGTAAAGTGGTAGAGCGGGGCACGCACCAGCAGTTACTGGAAAAAGATGGTTTGTATGCACACTTATGGCAGTTGCAACAGGAAGAAGAAGCGGCAGATGAAGATGATAGGGTGAAGGTATAATCATGCGTGACGTTATTTTAAAAAAACAGCCGGTTGAACTCCATAAAATTCTAAAATTTGAAGGCATGGTACACAGTGGCGGCGTGGCAAAGTTAGCCATAGAATCCGGCGACGTTATGGTTAATGGTGAAATTGAAACACGCAAACGAAAAAAGATGGTTGCTGGAGATGTGATTGAGTTTAATGGTGAAACCATTCGGCTTGTGGTTTAAATTA
>CAZYCY010000018.1:0-2649 GCA_964646145.1 uncultured Thiotrichaceae bacterium | reverse complement strand
TTAGCGATTCATCTGCTTTTTGGTTTTACTGGTTGCCTGCGCGGTAAAGGGATCATCCGGCCAGTAATGTCTCTTGTACTTTCCACGCAGTTCTTTTTTTACCTCATGATAAGTGCTTTGCCAAAAACTGTTTAAATCTTGCGTTACCTGCATAGGACGGCGAGCCGGTGACAACAAATGCATCATTAATTTACAGTGGCCATTTAATATCGTCGGGGTTTCGTATAAACCAAATACTTCCTGTAACCTAACCGCGAGTATTGGTGTAAGCGGGTCACTGTAATCAATGCGAATACTTGAACCGCTGGGCACGGATATTTTTTCCGGAACCAGTTTGTCGATTAATTGCTGTTGTTGCCAGCTAAGTTGGTTTGATAAAAGTTTAAACATGTCCAGCTTCTGACAATGTTTAATACTATTTTCGTTTGTTAAATAAGGTTGCAACCAGTGGCTTAGAGTATTTAGCAGGGCATCGTCAGAAAAGTCCGGCAGTTCTATTTTTCCCAGTGATTTATTTAAAGCATGATGATTAATCTGTTGATTAATAAACTGCACGCGCTGTTTAAGGTTGATAGCCGGTGCTGTCCAGTTAAAACTTTGTAGTCCGATTGTTTTTATCGCCTGTAGCAGGCATTGCTGTATCACTTCATTTTTCTCAGGACACACTAATATTTCTTTAAGGATAATATTTCCGATGCTTGTTGTTAGTTTAGCTTCAACACGTTGCAACGAGTTATGCCACTGAACAGACTCGGCTTGTTGTATCAATTCAGAAAAATAATTCTCTAACTGTTGTTGGCTAATCTCTGCTGACAGGTAAATACTGGCTTCACCACGACTGATTTTATCTTGTTTAGCATTAAGATTTGCGATAACCAGAAACTCGGCGGAATGCTGTTGTAAATGTGGAGGTATTACTGCGCCTTTTCCATTGCTGAGTAAATATCGTGATTCATTATTATGTCGCTGTTTTGCGATTCTGTCGGGGTAGGCGTGTGCCAGCAGTACGCCACTAAAATTGTTGTCTAGTGGTTTGTTAGGGAGCGATTGATTTTTCTGAGTGCTGGCATTTTTTTTCTTTAAACGCTGATAAAAATCATCTGCCGTTCTTATTATGCGCTTGCATTGTTGAAGATCAATGTCCTGCTGCTGTGATTTTTTATTATTGTTCTGTTGCAAAGATTGTAAAATTGTTAACCTGTCTTGAATGTCGTTACTTTTTTGAGCGTTATACAGGTAAATATCTTTTTCGCTAAGAATGCTGGCAATAAGGCAGGAGTGATAGCCATGGTTTAACTTGTTTGCAGATAACATCATGTGAGCCAGACGTGGATGAGTACCAAGTTTGAGCATGTCTTTTCCATGCGGAGTTATTTTCTCATCACTATTTAAAGCTTTTAGTTGCAGCAATAATTGTTTTGCCTGTGCAACAGAGCTTGCTGGTGGTGTGTCCAGCCATTGCAGTTCATCTACCTGTTGTATTCCCCAGTTTGCCAGTTCTAATATCAGGTTTGATAAGTCACTGTACAGTATTTCAGCAAGTGCATGTTGCGTTAAGCGTTGCTGTTGTTGCGCTGTCCATAAACGATAACAGTTACCCGCATTCAGACGACCAGCACGCCCACTTCGCTGTTCGGCAGAATCCTGAGAGATAAATTGGGTTTGCAGGCGATTCATGCCAGAAGAGGGATTGTATTTTGCTACGCGCTCCAGACCCGAATCGATTACACAGGTAATGCCTTCGATGGTTAAACTGGTTTCAGCAATATTTGTTGCTAACACGATTTTTCGCATATTATCCGAGGGGGTAATAATAGCTTGATCCTGCTCCCGTTTGTTTAAGCTTGCGTGTAAAGTGGCAACAAAAACATGCTGAATACTTTCTGTTTTAATGTAGTCTGTTATTTGACTGTAAAGTTGATTGATTTCTTTGACACCGGGCAAAAATACCAGACAGTTGCCATCATGCTTTTGTATAACATGCTTTACCGAATTGAATAAACCTGAAATTAATTGTAGATGCCTGTTTTTCGCTGTCTGTTGTACCTGTTTTTCAGTATAGTAAATATCAATCGGAAAACTTCTGCCTTCACTTGTAATAATCGGTGCATTGTTTAACAGGGCAGAGATGCTTTTGGTGTTTAGTGTCGCTGACATGACTAGAGTTTTTAAATCTTCACGTAGTATTTGTTGGCTCTGCAAACAAAGAGCGAGTGATAAGTCAGCATGTAGGCTGCGTTCGTGAAATTCATCAAAAATGACCAGGGCAGTATTTTCCAGTTCAGGATCAGCCTGTAATTTACGCGTTAAAATGCCTTCGGTGAGCACCAGTATTTTTGTTTTCTGGCTAAAACATTTATCTTGTCGAATCTGATAACCCACGGTTTGCCCGACTTTTTCATTTAATAAAAAAGCCATGCGTGCTGCTGCGTTGCGAGCAGCCAGTCTTCTGGGTTCAAGAATGATGATTTGTTTACCTTGTAACCAGGGTTGATCGAGTAATGCGATGGGAATAGCGGTGGTTTTACCTGCGCCCGGTGGTGCCTGGAGTACAACACGGCTGTGTGACTTTAGTGTGTTTTTAATCTCAGGTAGAACTTCATGAATTGGCAGTTTGTCCATGCAGTAATTATAGCTGCATCTTTGCAT
>CAZYCY010000017.1:0-13855 GCA_964646145.1 uncultured Thiotrichaceae bacterium | reverse complement strand
TAAAATGTCAGATTTGGGTAGATAGGGGCAACCCTGTGGTTGGCCGGACGCTTACTAATTGTCTACATTACCTGGGCAATGGCCAGCAATCCAGCGCGTGAAGTGAGTTGATCGTTGGTTGTATCGAGTTTGTAAGGTAGAATATGCATAAGCCTTGAGTTGTTGCACCCATTGGGTGATGGTGTGTTTTGTCGCAAACCATTATGCAGCCAGGGCTTTTTAATTTTTACTGTTTTCTATGTAGGGATTAAGGCAGTAGTTTCTTCAACAATCGCTCTGAAAACGTGTCAAGCTGTTTTTTAATTAATTTTACGCTGAGTAGTTACAAAAATCCTTTCTATATTCTTAGAAAAATATAATAAAAACAAGGTGATATGAAGCAGTTTGAGTGTGGTCTGAATTTTTAATTCCGGAAGGAATTCCGACAATTATGCTTCTTGAGTTGACTAACGCTAAAGATAAACAGGAATGAGTAGTGTTTTATTTTTTAATTGAGTCTGGTTCTATGGGTTGATTCTTATCCAGTTCAAGTGCTTTACGAATAACGGTATTTATGTATGTGTTGTCGATGGTTCCCTTGATTAGTTCGGAATGTTTTCCGTAAGCGCGTGTGATGGTGCTACTGCCATAGTCTTTCCCGATACCGCTCCAGTCAATAGAAAACACCATACCATCTGGTGTCGAGAAATTTTTAAAATCAAACCAGCTTTTTGAGATTTGTGGTCCGCCAGCGTTACTGTCTGCTGTGGTAATTACCAATGTTTCTGGGTTGCTTGCGGCATGCTTTAGCGCAACCCCAATGGCATCATCTACGCGTTTTGTCGCATGCATCATTAATCTTTCATTGTTGATGTTGGAAAAATCATCGATCCCTTCTTCTTCTACAATCAGAAGAAAGCCTGCTGGGCTTGCTGATTTCTCGCTTTGTTTGGCTGCAATTTTAACTGCAATGTCTAACATTTGTGCTAATGACGGGGCATGTTCCTTATAACCTTTTCTAGGAAAAGTGCTGTGAATTGCCCCATCGGAAAAAAGCCCCAGTATTTTTTCAACCTTTGACGGGACTGCCGACAGCTCTTTAGCATCGAATACTACTGTATAGCCTAATGCTTTTGCCTCTTCAACCAGGTTGCGACCGTCCTTGCGATGACCTGTTCCATGGCGTCCCATAACACCTTTAGGGATAAACCATTGTTCGCCGCCGCCCAGAATAATATCAACTCCCACCTGCAGTATTTGACTAGCAATTTCTTCTTTATTGTCGCGTGAATCGACACTGGCAACGAAGACTCCTGTGCCAGGTTCGGTGATACTGCCGGTATTGATTAGTCCTACAATTCGACCAGCATCCATTGCATCTTGCATAACTGTCGGTATAGGTCTTTGGTCTGTATCTAACCCATAGTAACCGTGGTTGGTTTTTATCCCTGTAGCGTGTGCCACTGCACCAGAGGCAGAATCAGGAGTTAACTGATTGGCAATGTGGTTCGTTGTTACCGCTATGTTTGGCAATTTGTCCCAATTGAGCATTCCATCAGAACCATAAAATAATAACCTGGTCGCAGTGAAATGACCCAGTGATGCTCCGTCAGCGTGAATAAAAATTACGTTGTCAGCTTTTGTGGCAGATGGCAATACAAAAGCTAGCAATAAAAAAACCATTATCAGCAGACCTTTCTTCATTACTTTTTTCTTGCAGGATTTCCTTGGTAGCTAAATATACAGCCAGTATAACTGCTGTGGGAATTTATTACTTTCGTATTATTCACAGTATAAAAAAGGGCAGGAATCTTCCATAAAGTGACGGCAATGCACTCAGCAGGTTAAATGAATACTGTCTGCCCATGAATTCTTGAGTGCGAGAGGTGTAGCAGTGAAGGGTTTTGTGTCGTAATTCAAATCTAGATTTACTGTCACCCGAAAATCGGATCAGGGTTGAGCTACGACAAGTAATGCGTGGCATGGAAAAGCCTACGCATCAATATATTTTTTAAGTAATCTAATCACTTCTTGCCACTGATTCCCTGACAGTATATTTTTCATGTTATCTCTGCAATCAAGTGACATCTGCGCCATTTCTCGTTTTTTTTCTGCCATATCATCAAACTGCTTCATCAGCTTGCTACCAGGATCCATTGCTAATGCCTGATGCGTAATTTTCTTTTCTGTTTGCAAAACCTGATCGAACAATATTGACCAATGAACCATGTTCTTTAAGCGCCACTCTTCCAGGGCTTTTGTTTGCTTATTTGTTAATTTTAATTCTTTTTCATGCTTTAAAATAATGAGCATTAATTTAGGCATTGGTGAAACTCTTAATAATGCTTGAGTCTCATTGGTTTCTTTTTCAGCAGAAGCCACTGCACGCAGTCTTCTATCTCTTAACTCCATTAATTTCGACCATTGTTTTTCATCCAAAGTCTTCTGCATGGTAGAAATGCAGAGGTATTTTGTGTCAATTAGTTTTCCACGTAACTCGAGTAATGTATTTTTCAGGTTATTAAGATCAGGCTTTTCTATACCTTCAAGTACTGATTGTTTAATTTCTGTCTCAACTTCAATAATTTTGTTCATTAGTATGTGCGTAGGCTTTTGATTATTGTGTTTCCACTGATTGATAACCTCAAGCTGTTTTTTATCAAGAGCTAAAAAATTAGAGTTCATTTTAATTAGCATCATTAAGCTAGGAACGGGTGAGGTATGCATTGCCTTTTCCATTTTTGATAAGGTATTTGCATTAACCTCGGTAATGAAAATAAATGCTGATAAAATGAAAATTATTGATTTTCTGTAAGAAATGTTCATAGAAAACTCTCTGATTTTAAACTGTAACAGGATAAGCGCAAATACTTAAATTTTACTGAATAAGATTTTTCTGCATGTTGAAATATAGAGTACCCAGATTTATGGTAACAATCAATCTTTTTCCGAGTCAAGTTTTATCTTCAAGCGTGACCATCTTGTCACACTTTTTCAGCTTAACCTCTGGTCAAACCTGTATGTCGGGCAGACATGTGAGAATAGTACTAATGTCATGAGTGCATGGATATACTGGTATTGTTTTTTTCGGGAGAAACTGAAGATTTTTAAAAATCTCCCCATAGCACCTGCAAGGCACTAATTACTGCCGCCCCGGCGGTTTCTGTGCGTAAAATGCGAGGGCCAAAACGAATATTTTGAAATTGAAGTGTTTTCAAGAATGTAATTTCATCTTTAGATAACCCGCCTTCTGGACCAATAAAAATTTCTACCGTGCTGGCATTAGCAAAGTTTTGCTTAAATTTTATTTCTTTAAGTGATTTTCCTGCTTCAGGATTTAAAATAATTTTCAGTGCTTGCGGGTTAAGCAAAGAATCAATACTGCTTAATGAGCTTACATCTGAAATTTCGGGGAGTATGCTGCGACCGGATTGTTCACAGGCGCTGATGGCTACTTTACGCCAGTGTGCCAATTTTTGTTGTTGTTTGTCTTCAGTAAGTTTGGTATTTGAGTATTGGCATAATACTGGAATGATTTTATTTACGCCCAGTTCTACTGCTTTTTGAATGCTGGTTTCCATTCTGTCCATGCGCGAAAGCCCCTGAATTAAGGTAATAAACAAACTCGATTCGTTATCTGTTTTTATTCTTGATTCAATAGCAATCAGTGTTTTTTTTGGATGCTTGTTGAGCGTCTTGCACAAGTAGTCATAACCATCTCCATTAAACAGGATAACAGGCATTTCTGTTTTTGTGCGTAACACCCGAACCAGATGGTTGGATGTGTTTTTATCCAGCAGCGTGGTTTTACCCGGTGTTAAATTTTCAGGGTGATATAAGCGGGTAATACGCACAATAGAAAGTTAAAGGGAAAGATTTTTCCAGATAGCATTGCTGCTGTCTGCCTGATTTAAGGTGTAAAAGTGTAACCCGGGTGCGCCTTGTTCTAATAGTTGATTGCACAGCTTGCTGACAACATCGAGACCAAAAGCTTGCAGGCTTTCTTTATCATCCGCATAAGCCTCAAGCTGTTTTCGGATCCAGCGTGGAATTTCAGCACCACAGGCATCAGAAAAACGGGTAAGGCTGGCATAATTTGTGATCGGCATAATGCCGGGCGTTATCGGGATGGTAATATTGTTTTTTTCGCAGTTGTCAATAAAGCGTGAATATGCATCAATGTTATAAAAATATTGTGTTATTGCACTGTTAGCACCGGCGTCAACCTTATTTTTGAAATGCTTAAAATCAGATTGTGGTGATTTTGATTCAGGGTGATATTCAGGGTAGGCAGCAACTTCAATAGTGAAGTGCTCGCCGCTAGTTTCTCGAATAAATGATACCAGCTCATTGGCGTAAGCTAATTCTCTGGTTGACTCACCCGTGTTTGGTATGTCGCCACGAAGCGTCACTAAACGTGTTATACCTAAGGCTTTATATTGTTCCAGTAAATTGCCTAATTGCTGTTTACTTGAACCAATACATGAAATATGCGGGGCTACAATTATATTTTTTTTAGCCAGCAGTTTGACGATTTCAAGTGTGCTGTCACGTGTGGTGCCACCAGCGCCAAAGGTGACAGAATAATAGCTGGGTTGAAAAGTATCGTTTAAGCTTTGCTGCGTGGTTAATAATTTTTCCACACCCGCCTCTGTGCGTGGTGGAAAAAATTCACAACTTATTATTGCGGAGTGATTATTAGTTGCTTTCATTTTTTAAGCTCACAATGTTTGCAATTTGGCTTTGAGTAAAAGATGTTAGTCGCAAAAAAGCGGGGAAAATTACTCTCTTTGAAAAAAAGAATAACGACTCAGCGTATTGTTACAACTGATTGCAGTAATACGCTGAGTCATGACGAAAAGATTAATAACGGTAATGTTTGGCTTTGTAAGGGCCATCAACCGCTACGTTAATATAATCAGCCTGCTGCTGAGATAAAGTCGTTAAATTTGCACCTACTTTTTGCAGGTGCAAACGCGCGACTTTTTCATCCAGTTTTTTTGGCAAGATGTAAACTTTGTTTTGGTAATTCCCGCTGTTTTTGTAAAACTCAATTTGTGCCATTACCTGGTTGGTAAATGAAGCAGACATAACAAAGCTTGGGTGACCGGTAGCACAACCTAAATTAACCAGTCGACCTTTCGCCAGAATAATAATGCGTTTACCGTCAGGGAATATCACATGGTCTACCTGGGGTTTTATTTCTTCCCACTGGTAGTTTTTCAGCGCAGCGATATTGATTTCAGAATCAAAATGACCGATGTTGCAGACAATGGCTTCATTTTTCATGGCAGCCATATGGTCGTGGTCAATCACATTGACGTTGCCAGTGGTGGTCACAAAAATGTCGCCCTGTGCGGCTACGTCATTCATTTCGACGACGCGATAACCTTCCATTGCTGCCTGCAATGCACAGATAGGGTCAATTTCTGTGACCCAGACGGTGGCGCCCATGCCACGAAAAGCCTGTGCACAACCTTTGCCAACGTCGCCGTAACCGAGCACCACGCAGATTTTGCCGGCAATCATCACATCGGTGGCGCGTTTGATGCTATCGATCAGTGATTCACGACAGCCGTATAGGTTATCAAATTTAGATTTTGTGGCAGAGTCATTTACATTCATTGCCGGGAATAACAGTTCGCCTTTTTCCTGCATTTCATAAAGACGATGCACTCCGGTCGTGGTTTCTTCGGTTACGCCTTTAACGCTGGCAGCAATGTCCTGCCAGGTGCTGGCATCCGGTTTGATGGTGCGGCGCAAGACTTCAAGAATGGCAGCGTACTCTTCATTGTCATCGTCTTTGGTTGCCGGGATAGTGCCGGATTTTTCAAATTCTGCGCCTTTATGTACCAACAGGGTAGCATCGCCACCATCATCCAGTATCATATTCGGCAGTTTGCCATCTGGCCATAACAATGCCTGCTCGGTACACCACCAGTATTCTTCAATGCTTTCACCTTTCCAGGCAAACACCGGGATGCCCTGATCGGCAATGGCAGCAGCGGCATGATCTTGCGTAGAAAAAATATTGCAGGAAACCCAGCGCACTTCAGCGCCCAGCGCCACCAGTGTTTCAATCAACACCGCAGTTTGAATGGTCATGTGGATGCTGCCCATAATGCGGCAGCCAGCTAAAGGTTGTTCATCACCGTATTCGTCACGTAGTGCCATCAGACCAGGCATTTCAGTTTCGGCTATGCGGATTTCTTTGTGACCCCACTCGGCCAGTGATATGTCAGCGACTTTGTAGTCTGCTGAATTAGTTGTATCAACGACAGCATTCATGCTCATCTCCTAAATAAAATAGTTAAGAAATGAGCGCCGTTGTAGTTAAAATCTGGATGAGAGATTTTGCTTCTGAGCCTGACAGTCACTGGTGGTTAGTTCCGGTGGCTGGTGCAGCGCTCCTCAGAAAAAGGTTGCAATGATTAAAGCCAGGATTATAGACCAGCTACAAGCCTGCTGCATCTTTTAATGCATCTGCTTTATCGGTTTTTTCCCAGGTAAATTCGCTTCCAACGCGCCCGAAGTGACCATAAGCAGCAGTTTTGCGGTAAATCGGTCGTAATAAATTCAGCATGTCGATGATGCCGCCTGGTTTCAGATTGAAGTGCTCAGTAATTAATTGAACAATTTTTTCATCTGAAATTTTACCCGTGCCAAAGGTTTGTATTGATATTGATGTCGGTTCGGCAACGCCAATGGCGTATGAAATTTGAACTTCACATTTTTCAGCAAGCCCGGCAGCAACCACATTTTTAGCCACATAACGACCAGCATATGCTGCTGAGCGATCAACTTTAGAAGGGTCTTTGCCAGAAAAAGCGCCGCCGCCGTGGCGTGCCATGCCGCCATAGGTATCAACAATAATTTTACGTCCTGTTAAACCGCAATCACCTACCGGACCACCAATAACGAATTTTCCAGTTGGGTTGATGTGAAATTGCGTATCTTTGCTGATCCATTGTTTCGGTAGTTCGTGCAGGATGATTTCATCCATGACGGCTTCACGTAAAGTATTGTATGCAATATCCGGTGCATGTTGGGTGGATAACACCACGGCATCCACTGCTACTGGTTTGTCATTTTCATAACGAAAAGTGACCTGGCTTTTTGCATCCGGGCGTAACCAGGGCAGGGTGCCGTTTTTACGCAGTTGTGCCTGACGCTTTACCAGGCGGTGTGCGTAGGTAATCGGTGCTGGCATTAGTACATCGGTCTCGGCACTGGCATAACCAAACATTAAACCCTGATCGCCTGCGCCCTGTTCATGGTTGGCAGATTCATCAACGCCAGCAGCAATGTCGGCAGACTGTTTATCAATCGAGGTGATGACCGCGCAGGAGGCATAATCGAAACCCATTTCCGAGCTGTTGTAGCCGATTTCTTTTATCGTGTTTCTTACCACGTCCTGCATATCCACCCAGGCTTGGGTGGTAATTTCACCGGCAATCACCACCATGCCGGTGTTAATCATGGTTTCGCAGGCAACGCGGGCTTTGTTGTCCTGTTCAAGAATGGCATCGAGAATGGCATCGGAAATCTGGTCAGCTACTTTGTCTGGATGACCTTCAGAAACTGATTCGGAGGTAAATAAATAATCGCTCATGCTTAACCTTTTTGTAGTTGTTGTTTTTTCAGGGCACTCGTGACACTGTCTTTCATGACTCTTTGTGACATAACGGTTCGTCCCTGGGCATAAAAAAACCCGCTTTAGCGGCTGTCGTTGTTTCGACTGCTAAGGCGGGTTTTCGATATTCTTTGTATCGAGACTCGCTTTAGCTGTATTTATAAAGCGCTCGCAATCTGAGACAAATTAGCGCTGTTGCTTGGCATTATGCATGAAATGATTTTTATGTCAAATTTTTTTGTGGGGTATAATTTCCCGGCAACAACCCTCAAACGCCTTCACTTTATCTACGTCTGCTAATTTACGTTTGCTTCGTAATGTTGTTCCAGCAAATTGCTAATTGCTGCACTGTTGTTTATTTTTTCTGTCGCCAGGGTAAAAAAGCTCATAGTTAAAAGTTGAATGTTTACATGACTCTGCAAATTTGTGGTGTTACCATACTTACTGTGTGTTTTTCGATTTTACCGATAGAGGTGATGAAGATAACACGTATTAAAATAGTACCGGATGTAGAATTCAAGCTGCTTATGACTTCTTTTTTATGAGATGAAACATGGATAAAAAACGTTTATTGATAACCGGAGGTTCCGGTTTTATCGGTAGTCGGCTTGTGCCTGGGTTATTGGCGCAGGGTTATGAGGTGACAGTGCTGACGCGTAATCCAGAAAAAACCGCTGAGCATTTCCATCATACTGTTTCCACCATAAAACAACTTGATGAGCTTAGAGATGTTGATGGCTTTGATGTAGTGATTAATCTAGCTGGGCAGGGAATAACAGACAAACGCTGGACGCCTCGTATCAAAAAACAGTTACGAGACAGTCGTATAATCACCACGCAAAAACTAATAAACTTTCTGCAAACAGTAAAGAAAAAGCCTGAATGCTTGATTAGCGGCTCTGCTATTGGTTTTTATGGCGACCAGGGCGACAAGCTTGTTGATGAAGAAATACCCGGTGATAATAGTTTTTCCAGCAAACTTTGTTCTGACTGGGAATACGAAGCGCAACAGGCAGAAGCTTTAGGTGTAAGAGCCTGCTATTTGCGAACGGCTATTGTACTAGGCAAAAATGGCGGTGCTCTGGCTAAAATGCTACCCGCATTCAAGCTGGGTTTAGGTGGCGCGATGGGCAATGGCAGACAATGGATGTCGTGGATTCATATCGACGACCTGATTGCTATCATTCTTCATGCGATACACCACAAAGATATAAAGGGAGCAATTAATGGTTCTTCACCTAATCCGGTTAGTAATAAAGTTTTTTCATTAACCCTGGCGCGGGCATTAAATCGACCTGCATTTTTAACGGTGCCAGCTTTTTTGCTAAAACTGATGCTGGGCGAAATGGCAGGGGAGTTATTGTTATCCGGCCAGCGTGTCATGCCGAAAAAAATGCTGGAAGCAGGTTATGAATTTCAGTATGCAGAACTCGAAAATGCTTTGCACGAAGTATTAACCAAAACATAAGTATTCATGCCTCTGCATTTAACTCGGCATTATTACGAGGTCAGGACGCAGGTTATTGATTTTTCAGGTCGCTGTGAATATATCCCCATGTTTGCTTACCTGGCGCTCTACTGTAGCATCCATGCTACAGATGCCTGAGTAGTGGCTCAAGGATGTGCCGTTCACGAACCAAAGGACGGAGAAATCAATAACCTGCGACCTTACCATGGTACTGTGCTGAGTTAAATACAGAGGCACGTAAATATTTGTACTGCTTGTTTTTATACCCGCCCAAAAATCTTGTATTTCTGTAAAATATCCGGTTTGGTCACTTTCAAAAAATTTAAGCACCTATGCTAACTTTCACCTACAACGACATAAAAAGCGAAACCGATTCAGGCAGTTATCAGCGTGGTCTGGCGTATTTTAAAAGCGGCATGGTGGAACACCTGAAAATTATTCAGGCCAGAAAAAGTGCTGTTGTACTATATAGCGAAGTTGAAGGCAGTGGCTATCATCCTTACGAACAAAATATATCGATTTACCAGGAACATGGTGAGATCGAAATTGATGGTAATTGCAGCTGTCCTGTCGGTTATAACTGTAAACATGTGGTTGCCAGTTGCCTGCAATATTTATTGATGAATAATGTTGTGGCAGCTGATAAAAGCACTGGACGAGCTATCAAACAAGTCGATGCCAGTTTGTCCTGGTTAGATGACTTTATCGCTACCAGTGTGCCGCAAACATCTTATTCATCTGTTGCCAGTGATGAATTTATTAGCTATGCGCTTATGTCTTCTAGCTCAGGCATCGGTATCACAGTAAAGCTACTGAAAAATCGTTATCTTAAAAAAGGTGGTTTGGGTAAGGGCAGGGCGGTGAGTCTTTATGATTTCACTGACGGCTATTTTCTCAATGGCTGCTTGCAGGACATAGATCGGGAAATCGGAGCAATACTTGACGCACAAAATGAAAATACCTGGAATCAAAGGGAGTTAATTATTTCCGGTGAGCTGGGCTATCTGGTTTTATGCAAAATAATTGATAGTGGGCGATGTCACTGGCTAAGTCCGCAGAGCCCGGTGATAAAGATGGGTGAGCCTCGTGATTTGCAGCTTAACTGGGTAAATGCAGGTAATGGTAAACAGCGCCTTGATATGAAGGTGAAACCAGATTGTTTAATCTTAAAAAGCCAACCAGCTTTGTATCTTGATAGCGCAGCCAATGAAGTAGGCGAAATCAAAGGTGCTGATTTTAATTTAAAGCAGTGGCAAATGTTATTGGATATGCCGCATATACCCGAGACAATCTGTGCGCAATTTAGTCAGCGCTTGTTGTCATGTCCAGATGCGAAGCTCCCTCCGCCGCAGAAAATAGACATTATTCAGATTAAAGAACCGACAATACCAGGTCTGTTTTTATACGGTGTTATTAATGCGGAGACTGGTTACCGCGCACATTTTATGCGTTTGAGATTTCACTATGGTGATTATGAAGTCAGGATTCTACCCAGCCTTGCCGTTACAAATTTTGTTGAAAAGGATAAGGCAATTAGTATCTATCGTGATTTGCCCACTGAACAGGCGGCAGTAGAGCTGCTTAAAAATGAAGGCTTTCAGACCACGCCGGGTGAGTATCAGGGTGATGTCATGCTTGCTGCAATATCCAGTATGTCTTATCAGACCAGTGCGGACCGCTGGCAGGATTTCTTGCAACAAAAGCTACCTGAGCTTGAAAACCAGGGCTGGCTTATAGAGAAAGATGCCAGTTTCCAAATTGAATTTTTACAGGTAGATGACTGGAATGTGGAAATTGAATCCGATAATGACTGGTTTGATTTGCGTTTTGATCTGGACGTTGCAGGCATAAAAATCCCCTTACTACCATTAATCGCACAAGTATTACATAGCTATGAAATTAATAATTTACCTGAAACCATTTCGCTGCCCTTAGGTGACAGAATGGGTGGCAGTAAATATTTGCAAATTCCAGTAGAACGTATCCGTCCCATTTTTCAAACTCTTTATGAACTCTATAATACAGAATCCATTAGCAAGGACGGCAAGCTTCGTCTGAGCCGATTTGATGCCACTCGGCTGGCTGAATTAGAAGACAATTGTAATAACGAATTAAACTGGTCAGGCGGTGAGGCCATGCGTCAACTGGGGCGCAAACTTAAAAACTTTAAAGGCATAAAAAAAGTTGCGCCACCGCGAGGCTTAAAAGCAAGCTTGCGTGACTACCAGCAACAGGGTTTAAACTGGTTGCAGTTTTTACGTGAATTTGAATTTAATGGCATCCTTGCCGATGACATGGGGCTGGGTAAAACCGTACAGACCCTGACCCACTTGTTAAAAGAAAAAGAAGCAAAACGCATGGTTAAACCCTGCCTTATTCTTGCGCCAACCAGCCTGATGAGTAACTGGCGACGTGAAGCCGAGCTGTTTACACCAAATCTTAGAGTGCTGGTTTTACAGGGTGCAGAACGAAAAAAAGATTTCGATAAAATCAATCAATACGACCTGATATTAAGTACCTATCCGTTATTGGTGCGTGACCAGGAAACACTGCTTGCCCATGATTACTATTATTTAATTTTGGATGAGGCGCAGGTTATTAAAAATCCGCTGGCAAAAGCCGCACGTATGGCGCGTAATGTAAACTGCCAGCATCGTTTATGCTTAACCGGCACGCCGATGGAAAACCACCTGGGTGAACTTTGGGCGTTATTCGATTTCCTTATGCCAGGCTGCTTAGGTGATAAGAAGGCATTTAATCAGTTTTATCGAAACCCTATCGAAAAACAGGGTGATGCTGAACAACGTCAACGCTTGGTACGCCGCATAACACCTTTCATGTTGCGTCGTAGCAAATCGGAAGTGGTAAAAGAATTGCCAGAAAAAACAGAAATTATTCGCGCCACAACATTCGATAAACAACAGGCCGCACTGTATGAAAGCATACGCTTATCCATGCAGAAAAAAGTTCGTGATGCAATTAAACAAAAAGGTCTGGCAGGTAGCCACATTACTATTTTAGATGCACTGTTAAAACTGCGCCAAACCTGTTGCGACCCGAAACTATTATCGCTGGCACAGGCAAAAAAAGTAAAGTCATCCGCCAAACTTGAAATGCTGATGGAAATGTTGCCGGAAATGCTGGAAGAGGGGCGGCGTATTTTGCTGTTTTCTCAATTTACAAAAATGCTGGCAATCATCGAGCAGGAATTAAAAAATAAAAAAATCAGTTACACAAAACTCACCGGTCAAACCACAAAACGTGATGAAGTCATCGAGCGATTCAAAAGCGGTGAGGTTAATGTGTTTTTAATTAGTTTAAAAGCCGGTGGTGTTGGTCTTAATCTAACGCAAGCCGATACCGTGATTCATTATGACCCGTGGTGGAATCCAGCAGTAGAAAAACAGGCAACCGACCGCGCCCACCGTATTGGTCAAAGCAAAGCAGTATTTGTTTATAAGCTGATTGCTGAAAACACATTGGAAGAAAAAATTATGGATATGCAGGCAAGAAAACAGGCGTTGGCAGATGGTATTTATAGTGAAAAGGATTCAGCTAAAAAATTAAAATTAACAGCAGATGATTTGCAGGAGTTATTTGCACCGTTGTCTGTTTAAATACCAAGTCCATGTCTTTATCCATATTGTTTTAAAGAATTTGGATGAGTTTGAGTTAACCCTATGTCTGTAACTCAGAATAAATAGAGATGCCCTATTTTATAAATTTTGTGGGAATCATTCTAAGTCTGATTCTATTAAGCAGAACATATTACCCGGACAATTAATTGAAAATATTTTTAATACTTATCTTTTTTGCCCCGTTCCTGTATGTGGTTCATGGCGCACTTGCTGTTCCTAAGCTGGATAGAAATTGGGCTGCTGATCAAAAAGTGCTTGCGGATATTAATTTTGTTGGCAACCTGGTTACGATTAAAAATATCAGGAACATTTTTTACAGATCAACGGAAGACTTTGACGTGCTTTTTTATGACAAGGTATTCAAACTCGATGAGCTTCAATCTGCCTGGTTTATGGTTGAATCATTTGGTCAGTTTGGTGCTGCTCATACACTCGTTTCGTTCGGCTTTAAAGATGGTAGTTATATTTCTGTTTCCGCAGAAATACGTAGAGAGGAAGGTGAAAAATTCAACGTATTGAAAGGCATATTCCGGAAATATGAATTGGTTTATATCATCGCCGATGAATCTGATGTGATTAAGCTCAGAACAAACCACCGGAAAAATGAAGTGCGCCTATTTCCTATAAAAGCAGATGAAAAAATATTGCGACAAGTTTTTATTGACATGTTAACACGCGCTCAAAAGCTCGCAACTGTGCCAGAGTTCTACAACACGATAACAAACAATTGCACCACTAACATAGTGCAGCATGTACGTAAGTTTTCAGATAGAGATATTCCCTGGTGGAGCCTGCGCTATTTACTAACCGATTTTTCTGATAAAGTTGTCTATAATGCAGGCATTCTGGACACGCATCTTTCAATGCACGAGGCACGCCAATATTTCTCAATTACAGAAAAGGCTCAGCTTTGTTCGAAACAGGAGGATTTCTCTAGCTGTATCCGAAGACGATAATTATTAATGATTATAATTAGACCCATTAGCGTGGTTGTTTTCTTTCTGCGGTATTCAGTCATTCTGTAAAAATGCCATATGCTGCACCCCTTAGAGTTTAACGATGCACAAGGTTAAGTGGTATACAAATTATTCTTCCACAAATAAAAAACTAACATGCCTCTGCATTTAACTCAGCATT